>JBKEBP010000081.1:0-21088 GCA_047973235.1 Suipraeoptans sp.
AACCAAGCCGGCACCGCGTAGGTTGGCGTTCCGATAATAACCTGTATCCTATATTTTTCAGCCGCAGATAGCACTTTATCAATATAAGAAAAATCAAAGGATCCACATTTCGGTTCTAGTGTACTCCATGTAGATTCGGCTATACGCACTACATTCATATTTGCATTCTTCATCATTTGCATATCTTTCTCAATACGGTCGTATGAAAAATATTCAGGATAATATGCAGCCCCAAACAATAAGTTTGATTTCATAATATTTCTCCTCCATTAGATGTTTGTTTATAAAAATATCATTGACATGATTCTAACTTTTAATTATGATATGCTATATCAAAATCCTTTTATTTTTATCAAAATCCTTATACTTAAGTCTGAAAGAATTGAAAAGAAAAAGGAGGTGTTTCTTATGAACATCAGTTATCTTATGCAATATATTTCTGCACAACTAAATACGATTGTGCGCATATACTCGTGCAATAATGAACTGCTTGATCTGATATGCAGCAATCCTAGTTTACAAATCGATGCACTTGACAATGAAGCTATTTTGTTGATACCTTCATCTGAGGAACTTCCAAGATTGATTTCAGGATCTCAGAAGATTACTTATGCCGCTATTAACACTGAGACCAGACGGTTCTTAGTAGGTCCGGTGATTTTAAACAGCATAATTATCTGTAATGCAAAGCTGCCTGTTCATGCCGAAATAAACATGTATCTATTCCCATGTGACCTTTCTTTTTTTATTGATAAAATTCTTCTTCTCCACAATCTGTATCACAGAAAGGTGATAACGACTCATGAGGTTATCGCCTATAACTGCACGCGTGTTCTCGCTGACGGTACTGTTGCTCAAAAATTTACAGACCTTGTATTTGAAAATCGCGAGTCATCCCTGCGTCACAATCCTTATGAGCAAGAACTTCGTGAAATATCCAGTATTCAAAATGGTAATTTAGAACAACTTACGAAAAGTTGGGAAGAGACTTACGAGGGTAAAGTGGGAACATTGGCAAGAACCTCTCTACGCCATAGCAAAAACCACGGTATTGTATTAGTAACACTTGCAAGTCGTGCAGCCATGAACGGTGGTATCCTCCCGGAAATCGCATTTTCCCTAAGTGATAGTTATATTCAGACTATTGAAGAGTGCACAATACCAGATGATGCCTTTCAGCTAGGACGCCAAGCTGAATATCATTACACAACCTTAGTAAATGAGTTAAAAAGTGCAAAAACCTCACCGAATAAACGTTATAGCGCTTACGTTAATCAATGTAAAGATTACATTTTTATACATTTACACGAAAAAATAGCAATTGCTGATATTGCCAAAAAACTTTTCCTCAGTCCTTGCTACCTTTCATCCCTCTTCAAAAAGGAAGAAGGAATCACTATTGGTGAGTACATCTTAAAGGAAAAGACGAAGCTTGCCCAAAATATGCTTGTGCACTCTGACTACTCCTATGCTCAGATTGCCGCCTACCTTGGCTTTTCATCTCAAAGCCATTTAGGCAGTATATTTAAGAAAGCTACTGGACTCACCTTACGACAATACCGAGATCAACGCTAAAGCTGCTCCCCTGGCTCAATCAATAACATTTTTACGGGTAGGAGCATACTCTATTAATAAACCGGCTAAGGGACTAAATTCGCGAACTTCGCCGGAATCGCCACAACAATGAGTACTTGGAGTATGTAAGAATATGGTACTTGAATCTTAATATGGTTCATAGTATATTTGAAAAAGATAATTCGAATATTTTATAGGCCTAATTAGTAATGCGGTTACCTAAGAGGAGCAATGATAAAAGGGGAAGCATATGTTTAAATTACTTATTGTAGATGATGAACATATTATTAGACAAGGATTAAGTATGATTCCGTGGCATGAACACGACATTGAAGTGGTTGCGGTGTTAAAAAATGGAATAGAAGTGGAAGAATGGATTAATAACAATGAAGCAGATATACTGCTTACTGATATTAGAATGCCGGGATTAAGCGGTATTGAACTTGCTAAAATAGCACTGGAAAATTTTCCACTGATAAAGGTAATTCTTTTATCTGGTCATGGTGAATTTACATATGCTCAGGAAGCAATAAAGTTTGGTGTATTTGAATATATTTTAAAGTCATCAACACCAACTGAAATCTTAGATTGCGTGAAACGTGCTTGTGAAATGCAGATAAAAGAAAAAGCGAAAAAGAGCAAAATGGAGAAACTGGAAGAAGAGATAAAGGATTATTCGATGCTCATTAGGCCTTCAGAAGTGATATTGAATAATCAGGAAGAACAAATTAGTAAGATTTTACAGTACATATACAAAAACTATAATATGGAATTGACATTATCTGTTCTTGCAGAACGATACCATTTTACAACGGTATATTTGAGTCGTTATATTAAAAGAGAGACTGGGTATACTTTTGTAGAGATACTTACATCTATTCGAATGTATTATGCGGCGAAGTATTTAAAAGAAACTAAACTAAAAAATGGTGAAATCTGTGAAAAAATAGGAATTAAAGATGAACGGTATTTTGGCCAGGTTTTTAAAAAGAGATATGGTTTGACCCCATACGAATATCGAAAAATAGGAGAAAGTGCAGTAACACCTTTCTTGAAATTTTTGGAGGAAATTCAATGAGAAGGTGGCTTAACAGACAAAATTTTGGGAAAAAATTATTTTATATAAATTTAGTTATTATTTTAATTCCAATTATTGCTCTTTCCATCTTTGAGTTTTTATATACAAGTCAGGTATTGGACAGAAAGACAAATGAATACCTAAGAAATCTTGCAGAAGTGACACTGACGAAGATAGATGCAACAATAGCCAATATAGAAAATGTCGCTTTTTATATAAATGGCGATGATGTAATTCAAAAAAGTTTGCAAGAGGCACTTCACACAGAAGAGGATATGCTGAAGGATTATGCGCTTTATCAACAAGTACGTCGAGAAATCAGTTCTTTTGTCATGCTAAATCAAGAAATCAATTCGGTTGACATTTTGTCTGAAAAAGGACAAATTTATAATTATACAAAACAATATTACGATACTTCAATAAACTTAAGAGATTATATTAAAGATGAAGATCAATATTGGATAGTAGATGAAAAGCATATTTTTTATATGAAAAAGATGTGTGCGTATCCCAGCCAGGAGTTGTTGGGGTATATGGCCTTAGATGTGAAGGGGAATGTTCTGTTTGATTTGATTTCAGATATTGACTTGACGGGGAATGGACAGGTATTTCTTGTTAATGAGACTGGGGAGATTATCACGGCAGGCGACAGCACGCTAATGGGACAGAAATTAGAACAGGAATATATGGAGTGTTTAAGTAATGAAGAGTCTTTTTCAGAGGCAGTTAAAGTTGGAGATATGCACTATAACATTTATAATAGTCGGGCAACGGCAAATGGCTGGCATATTATTCTCACACTACCACGAGAGGACTATATTCGAGATATTTCTAATTTGCGGAATATGGTAATCATCGTGACTGCGATTATAGTATTAATTGCATTATTAGTATCTAGAATTGTTGCAAAAAAAAGTACACAATCTATTACAAATCTTTCAGTAGCAATGGAGGAGTTCGGACAGGGAAATTTTGAAGTTAATTTTCTGGTGGAATCAGAGGATGAAATTGGGAGACTTAGTCAAACCTTCAATAAGATGGTTGCCGATATGAATGAACTGGTGAATACCGTATATGAACAAAAAATGCTGAAGCAAAAGGCGCAGATGGAATCGTTGCAAATGCAGATTAACCCTCATTTCCTATATAATACCTTAGATACGATTAACTGGATGGCAAGGATAAAGGAAGCGGATGATATTGGCGATATGATTTCAGCTCTAGGTAATTTGATGAGATATTCACTGGCTAAAGAATCAAATGTAAAAATAAGAGATGAAATTAGAAATCTTGAGGATTATCTGTTTATTCAAAGCTATCGTTATGGTGATAAACTGAGTCATCAAATTCTAATTGATGATTCTTTGCTTGATATTTTAGTTCCACGATTATTAATACAACCGATTTTAGAAAATGCAATTGTCCATGGTATTGAGGAAAAATTAGATGCGGGAAATATCACTATACGATTTTGGGCAGTGGAACAGGATTTATATATTCAAATCGAGGATGATGGAGTAGGGATGACAGAAAAAGATATCATACAAATCTTAAATGAGGATGTGGAGAGTAAAAAGTCAAATCATACTTCAATTGGCGTGGTGAATGTAAATAAGCGTATTCAGATGTCCTATGGATCAGAATATGGATTAGCCATCCAGAGTTCTTTAGGCGCTGGAACTAAGATGACAATTCATATAACAACACTATTAAAAACAATAGAATATCAATAAAGGAAAAAGGGGGTGTCGGAAAATAACCGACTTTGACCTCAAAAATTGAAAACTAACAAAACCTTGAATAAATCGTGTTTTTTCACATGACGATTTAGTTCAAGGTTTTGTTTTTATATATTTCTTTTTGGTAATAAATTTAGGACTTACATAAATGTACTTAAATGTGAAAAAACGGATGATTATGTTTAAAAAATCTTTCATATGAAATTACTAGTTAATTTACGATATTCCATATATTATTACGTAAAAGAATACTACAATGTCATCACAAGCATAATTGACTAAGGAGGATATTGAAATGTTACCAGAAAAGATGAAGGCGTTAGTTGCGCATAGCGTAGATGATTATAGGTTGGAATTGGACTGGCCAGTCCCGGTATGCGGAGAAGATGATGTTATCATTAAAGTGGAAGGTTGTGGAATTTGTGCAAGTGATTTGAAATGTCAACATAGAGCAGCTATGTATTGGGGGGATCAATCACAAGTTACATGGGTAGAACCACCGTTTATTCCGGGACATGAGTTTGTCGGAACGGTTGCAGAGATAGGTAAAAATATAATTGAAGTAGATATAGGAGAACGAATAACTGCTGAACAAATTAAACCATGCTGGGAGTGTAAGTTTTGTAAAACAGGAAAGTACTGGATGTGTCAACCACATAGGATTTTCGGTTTTTTCAACAATCTAAATGGTGCAATGGCTGAATATATGTTGCTTCCGAAAGGTTCTGTCATACATAAAATCCCAAAAGAGCTTCCTTTGGAAAAAGCACTTTTGATAGAACCGTATAGTTGTTCTAAGCATTGCGTGGATCGAGCAGATATTAAGGCTGAAGACATTGTGGTAATCAGTGGTGCGGGAACCTTAGGTCTGGGGATGATTACTTATGCAAAAAACAGGAATCCGGGAAAGCTAGTAGTTTTAGATATGGTTGAAAGCCGTTTAGAAAAAGCAAAAGAATTTGGTGCTGATTTAGTTTTAAACCCCAATAAGGTAAATGTTGAAGAAGAAATATATAATTTAACAGAAGGTTATGGCTGCGATATATACATAGAGGCTACAGGTCATCCGTCTTCAGTAGAACAGGGATTGAAAATAATTAGAAGGTTAGGACGGTTTGTTGAATTCAGTGTATTTGGTGAGAAAACAACAGTTGATTGGTCGATTATTGGAGATAAGAAAGAACTAGATGTATTAGGATCTCATTTAGGGCCATATTGTTTTCCATATGTAATTGAAAAAATTGATAAAAACGAGCTAAAAACTGATGGTTTGATTCGTAGTAGCTTTCCAATTGAAGAGTGGGAAACAGCATTTGATTATGCAAGCGGAAAATTTGGCGATTTGAAAGTAGTAATTACTTTCTAAGAAATTACCAATCGATTTACTATATTCCATTTTCAGACATTGTTTTATGAAATATAATCAAAGCGTAACTAATACAAAAAGGAAGGAGATACTTTATGAAGAAGAGATTTAAAGTGTTGAGTATACTGCTAATATTTACAATGGTGGTTAGTATATTTGCAGCATGTGGAGCAAATGATGAAAATAGTAATGAGAGTAGTAGTGAAGGTAGTGTTGAAGGCGAAGTCGACAGTGGCGAGGAGTATACAATCCATTATTTAACCGCAAAAAGTAAAGAGGAGGGAGCTGTAAAAGCAATAGAAAAAGTTGCAGCTATGTATAAAGAAGAAAACCCCCATTTTAACTTTGAAGTAGAATCTATTGCTGATAGAACTGCTTATTTACAAAAACTGAAGATTTTAGCTTCAAGTGATGAGTTACCGGAAATGTTTGATTCAGATGCCGATTCTTTTTTCCAAGAGTTAGCAAACGCTGGTCAAGTTGCAGACGTTGACAAATTATATGAAGATCTCGACATTGTAGATACAATATATGAAAATGCTAGAAACTATCAAAGAATGGAAAATGACTTTTTAGGATTAATTTGTTGGCAGGCAAATACAGAGTATTTTTGGTACAATAAAACGTGTTTTGAGAATGCGGGAATTACGGAAACTCCAAAAACATTTGAAGAATTCTTTGAAGTATGTGAGAAATTGAAATCCGCTGATACTACACCGATTGCTTTAGCAGGTGCAGATTCATGGCCATTGCTTAGATATATTGCAATGATACCATTTAGAGAAACGGGCAATACGTATATTCAAAAAGCAATTAAGGGTGAGGAATCATTTGGTTCAGAGACAGGAATAGAAGCAGCAGAATTTATTGTAGAGTTAGCACCTTATTTTCAAACAGGATGGAACACTGCAGATATGGCGACTGCAGTAGGTCTTGTAACTAGTGGCGAAGCAGCAATAGTATATGATGGTACATGGGAATTACCAATGTTCTTAAACGAAGATAAAACCGTGAAAGAGGATATTGGATATTTCACACTTCCAACTGTTGGAGCAAATGATGTAACAACGATGTCTGATTATTGGGCTCATGCAGGTATTGGGACTGCAATCCGAGCGGATGCTATGGATGATAATATGATGGATTTCATGAAATTTGTATTTGAAAATTATGCTGATATTTCTTTGTACGATTTTGACATATTACCTGGTATGAAGACAACTGTCCGTGATAATACACCAGCAATTTATGAAGAATTAATGGAAAATTATTCGGGGGTTAAGGATTTCGCGGTTTGTTGGGATGTTGTAATTGATTCAGCTTCTAACGAAGTGCTGGTAAGAGAAACTCCAAATCTTGCAGCTGGTAATATTACTCCCGAAGAGTGGGCTAGCCGAATGGATGAGGCGATTAAGCAAAATGTAAATTAAACATTAAATACCAAAAAACTTGGGCTTAATAAGATATACGATAAAGTTAAGTCATGTGCTGTTGCGTTGAAAAAGGAGACAGTTCATGACTTATTTTATCCAGAGAGGAGAAGTAGATGTGAAACCAAGTAAAAAAATCACCCCTTGGCTGTTTTCAGCTCCGGCACTTTTGGTTTATGTATTTATAGTAATAGTTCCGATTATTTGGACGATACAGTTGAGCTTAAATAGTTATAATGGCATCGGCATCATGGAATTTGTGGGTTTAGACAATTATACAATAATGTTTAAAGATCCTGTTTTTTTAGAAACTGTAAAGAATAGTTTGTTTTTCATGTTAGTCAGTACAGCTGTACAAATAGTAATAGGGTTATTGTTAGCAATTATACTCAGTAGTATTGGGAAGGGTTCTAATTTTTTAAGAGTGATATATTTTATACCTTGTATTATTTCTTCAATGGCAATTAGTCAAATTTTTCGTAAACTCTTATCTGTTCAGCCGGCAGGAGTTTTGGCAGCATTGATGAAACTTATAGGTATGGAACCGATTTCTTTATTATCTGAACCAAAGTTAGTTTTATTAGTGGTTGCATTGATAGATGCTTATAAGTTCCTGGGAATTTATATGATTATTTTCTATTCAGCCTTAAAAGATATTGATGAATCAGTGGTGGAGGCAGCTGCAATTGACGGTTGCACTTGGTTCAAATTACAAACTAAAATTAAAATTCCGATGATTAAAAATATTATCGTAATGGTGACTGTGCTGTTAGTGAGTGGGACACTCAAAGGATTTGATATCTCTTATATTCTTACTAAGGGTGGACCTGGGACATCTAGTGAGCTAGTGGCAACCTATATGTATAAAACAGCTTTTGGTGCTACTAAATATGGACTTGGAAGTGCAATGGCAGTATTCCTGGTAGTAGAGTGTCTTATAGCGGTATTTATTGTTCGTAAGATAGGTTCAAGAATTGAAAGAGAATGATTTAAGAAAAGGTGGAAGAAATGAATAAAATATCAGTGAAGAAACCGACAAAAGTACTTTTCTACATTGTCTTAATCGGCATTGCTTTATTTCAGATATATCCTTTTTTTGGGGTGTTGACATCCAGTTTTAAAGGAAGCGAAGATTTAGCAGCAAGACCAGCATATACTTTGCCAAAACAATTGTACTTTGGAAATTATGAACGAGCTTTTCAGTCAGATTTACCGAGATACTTTTTAAATAGTATTATAGTGGCAGTTGTAGTTTTAATAGGCTTGATCATTTTGGCAGCTCCGGCAGCATTTGCAATTAGTAAAATTCGATTTAAACAATCAAAAAAAATGATGTCCTTTTTTCTATTTGGAATGATGATTCCTGTATTTACTTGTCTAATTCCAATGTTTCGGATTTATAATACTTTAGGACTTAGAAATACATACTGGGCACTCATTCTTCCACAAGTAGGATTTGGATTACCAATGTGTATATATTTATATGTTAATTTTATACAGCGTATACCCGACTCGTTGTTGGAATCAGCATCAATTGACGGAGCTTCACTTTGGAAGATATTTACTAAAATTATTGTTCCCATGTCAAAGAATGTTACGATTACAGTACTTACCTTTAACTTTGTGAATATTTGGAATGAATTTACATATGCAAATACTTTTATGACAAAGAACGAAATGAAAACACTGCCCATCGGGTTAAATGATTTTGCTGGACAAATGGGAATGATTGACTGGGGAGCAACTTTTGCTGCTATTACAATTGCAATTGTACCAACCTTGAGTATCTATTTTATTCTAAACCGACAAGTTATTGATGGTATGACGGCTGGTGCAGTTAAATAAAAAAATCAGAATCTTGAAGCGAAAGGAGTATTTTAAGAAATGAGGCTTATTGTGAATAAGGAACGAATAATGGGGGAAATTAGTCCATTTAACTATGGACATTTTATAGAACATTTTCATCGTCAAATTTATGGAGGAATTTATAATCCCCAAAATGTACTGGCTGATAAGGAAGGATTTCGTACAGATGTAATTGAAGCAATGAAAAAAATCAAGGTATCAATCTTACGTTGGCCTGGCGGGTGTTTTGTATCTTCTTATCACTGGAAGGATGCGGTGGGTTCTAAGCGCACACCGTTGTTTGATAAAGCTTGGAGGGTAGAAGAACCAAATACCTTTGGAACTGATGAGTATATCCAAATGTGCAGAAAAATTGGTTGTGAACCATATATATGCACCAATGCAGGAACAGGTACAGCTGAAGAAATGAGTGATTGGGTTGAGTATTGCAATTTAGAAAATGAAGGACAATATGCAAAACGGCGTATTAATAATGGCTATAAAGAACCTCACAATGTGAAATATTGGAGTATTGGGAATGAAAACTATGGATGGTGGGAAATTGGAGCTAAGTCAGCTGAAGAATGGGGACGGATTGTTTTGGAGTCGGCCAAAATGATTAAACATGTTTCCCCAACGACTGAGTTAACAGCAGCAGCGTTATCGGATTTGGATTGGAATATTAATCTACTAAAACATAGTGGAAAGTTTTTAGACTGGATATCTATTCATAAATATTGGGATGAGTTGCAAAATGTTAATAATATTGCTACATACGAAGAAAGTATGGCTTATACAGCTAATATAGATAAAGAGATATCTGAAGTTAGAGGCCTATTAATCGCGATGGGACTGGAAAAAAAGATTAAAATTGCATTTGATGAATGGAACCTTCGAGGATGGTATCATCCAAATGTTCATACAATTAAGCAGGGGATTGACAAAGTAGATTACATTGAACCTCGTAATGAAAATGATGACAATTCTATATATACAATGACCGATGCAGTATTTACAGCATGTGTATTGAATATGTTAAATCGCAACTGTGATATTGTCGGTATGGCCAATTTTGCTCCGGTTGTAAATACTAGAGGGTGTATCTATACCCACGATAATGGGATTGTCTTACGTAGTACTTATCACATCTTCGATTTGTATGTTAATTATTTAGGCAATGAAATGATAGATAGCTTTAGTAGTGAAAATGTTCACAGTAAATTTGCAAACAAAGAGGGTCGAAAAGTTGAAGTAGATACTTTGGACATTATTGCAACATATAAAGCCGATGAAAATTTGACTGCTTTGGCTATTGTTAATAAGGCTATTGAGGAGAGTATTACACTAGAAGTAAATATTACTGGATTCGATGCAAAGGAATTTCGTGTTATAACAGTAAATGGCGATAGCACAGAATCTTATAATGACGTTGACCATACAGAAGTATATTTAAGAGAAGGAGCTTGGAGTAAGCTTGGAAAAGCAAGTTTTGAGATAGCAGCCCACTCGGTAAATGTTATTCAATTCAAATAAATATAGAGTTATTAAAATGGAACCAAAATACACTTTTGGTTCCATTTAATGCTATAATTATGTCACAAAAATTGATTAACGTTTATTATTGTGTTTGAAAAAATGAACTAAAGGAGATGGAGTATGCGAAAGATGTCAATTAAACATAAAATGTTTTTATTATATTCATTACTTATAGCCTTTGTTTTGTACAGTTATCATCTCGCAAAAATCGATGAGTCGAGCATTTGAGAGTAATATAACGCAAGGACATCGACGCGAATTGTCGTTGATTACCAATAGCATAGAATCAAATTTAGAACATTTAAAAGACTATAGTATTTCAATTGCTTTAGATCCAGAGGTGATTGCAATCTTAGAGGACAATCCTTCAATACCGGAAAATACTGGTGCCCAGTTTGAGTTGAAGAATAAATTAAGAAAAAGGATTACTTCGATTGTAGGACTTAATGAAAGTATCTTTCAATGGGATGTTATTACTTTAGATAAATCATTTTTATATGTAAATGGTGTTGAAATACTTGAGTCCATGTCTGAGACTTTAAGCAACGAATTTTATGCAAAAATCAGCAGCGAAAGAGCAACTAAAATAACAGGACCTTATATTGTTGAACTGTCAAGAGAGGAGCAAGATGAAATACCCGTTTTGGTTATGTCAAAACAAATTCTTAATATCGATACATTTAAGCCTCTAGGATATATTGTTTTCTTTATTACAGAGCCATCCTTAGCCGAGACGTTTGAAAGGAATATGCCTCAGGAACTAAAACAAAATTTTTTCCTCTTATCTAATGAAAATAATATTGTGTCATCCACTAAAAAGAAGTATATATGCAATGATTTTGGAGAGGCAGTAACATTGTCTCAAAAACAACAAAAGGAGCTATTCACAACTGGAAAATATTCGTATAAAAATGGACGAGATTCGTATCTTTACACAGCTATACCAATGGACATTAATGGTTGGAAAGTTGTTTTTGAGACACCTCTGGTAGAGCTTATGGCCAGTCAGTATTATGTGCGAGGATTTACTTTTGCTATTGGTTTTATTGCTTGCATTATCGCGCTTATTTTAGCAGGGATAATTGCTCACAAAATTACCAATCCAATTATTGCTCTTTCAAAAAAAATGAGTATGCATTATATGAAAAAACCAATATCGAAGGTTTCTTTCTCTTCTAAAAATGAAATAAACAATTTGTATACTGGATTTGATACAATGGTTGAAAATTCTGAAAGAATGATGCGACAAATTTATCATGACCAGGAAGAGAAAAGTAATTACAAGTTTCAATTGATTCAATCTCAAATAAAGCCGCATTTTTTGTATAATACGCTGGAAATGATTAAGAGTCTTATTGATATCGGAATGAATAATGAAGCCTCAAAGGCAGTTATGGCGGTTTCTAAGTTTTATCGAAAGTCATTAAATGACGGTAATGATATAACTTCTGTTGAAAATGAGATTGAATTAGCAAGTCAATATATGTACATTCAAAAGCTGCGTTATATGGAATACTTAGATTATAAAATAGACAATTATATTAATCTAACTAATTATGTAATACCCAAATTAACTTTACAGCCACTTTTGGAAAATGCCATTTATCACGGAATAAAGACTAAACAAGAAACTGGTGTCATACGTCTTAAAGTTATTGAACATGCAGAAAATATTGAATTTATCATTGAGGATAATGGAATTGGAATGGAAAAGAATGTCCTCGCACAAGTTAAAGATTCTCTAGACTATGAAGAAAATAAAGAAGTAATGACTTTCGGGTTGTATAGCATAAACCGAAGAATACAATTATTCTTTGGTAAAGAGTATGGGTTGACAATTGATAGCACTAAAGGTGAGTATACTAGAGTAACTTTAGTTATACCCAAGAAGTACGATATTCAAGTTAAGGAGGTGCAGCCTTGATCACAATTGTTCTGATAGATGATGAGTACTATTTTAGAAAAGCAATCAGGAAATACATAGAGGAAACAAATGGATATCAGGTAATTGGAGAAGCTAAAAATGGAAAAGAAGGTTTTGAAATAATAAAAAGAATGAAGCCGGATATTATTTTAGTTGATATTAATATGCCGTTAATGAATGGTATAGAAGTTGCGGAAGCAATAAACAAAGAAAGTATTAATTCACGGGTCATTATCCTGACAGGGTATAGCATGTTTGAGTACGCACAGCAATCTATTCGTTTAGGAGTACATGACTATTTGCTTAAACCGATCGATAAGCTACAATTAATTCAAACTTTAAGTAATACTGCCAAGAAAATAGAAATGGAAAATAATCGTGAAGAACGCAATCAGGAATTTAATACACGGAAAGCTGAAATATCTACTGCGATAAGAGATCATTTTATCAATAAAATCATTCGAGCTAAGAAAGAAAGTGAATGGATGGAAATAACTAGATTGTCAAAAGAGTTCCCGGAAATATTGGGACGGACAAGTTATTTTGTTATATTGATAGACATTTATCTCAAAGAGAGTATATCCTGGAAAGAAGAGGATAGCAATATTTATGGGTTTTTAGTGAAAAATATTTTGTCTGAATTATATGAAAATAACATGGTTAACTGTATTGTGGGTTCTATGGACATAAATAAGTTGTGTGTACTAGTAAGCAGTGATGATGGTCTTGAGGAGTTGAACACTAAGAACAATGAAGTGTTGAGTTCTTTTGAAAAATTAGTTAGACAGTATCAGTTTGCAATTCCATTATTAATAAGTGTAGGGAGCGGAAAAAGTAATATAAACGATATTCCTGAGTCTTATAATGAAGCTTGTGCAATTGGTAAATCAAAATATTTATATCAAGAAAAGGGGATATATTTTTATGACAAATTTAGTATTAAAAAAATTAAAGGAAATAGTTTTTTATCTGAAAAATCCATGCAGTTGATGGTTCTAATTAGAGCAAATATGACTTCTGATATTGTTTGTGTTTTAAAAGAGATTTTTTCAGAAATGATTGACCAAAAGTTATCGCCACAAATTGTTCACATACAAGCAAATGAGATTTTATCGTGTGCTTTTGAAGTGGCAAAAAAATCAAAGATATTTGTTAAAGCTGATGAAGAACAATGGCATATACTGCCTCCGGAGATTAATGATATTTCGATTTTTGAAATAGAACAAAAAGTAACAGAATATGTGTTAATGATTACTGAGGTGATAAACCCGACAACAGAAAAACCAAGTTATGAGGTGACAAATGAGGTGCTTTATTATATTGAGAAAAATTATATGAATAGTAATCTTTCACTAGATAATATATCGAAAAAAATTGGGATTAGTAAAACCATTTTATGCCTATATTTCAAAGATGTAACAAATACTACAATAGGAGAACACCTATTACGTATGAGAATGATAAATGCCAAACAGAGATTTGATGAAGGATATACCAATATATCCTTTGTTGCTGAAAGTTGTGGTTATTCAGATGCAGGATACTTTAGTAAACGATTCAAAAAGTATTTTGGAATTGCTCCTAGTGATTATGTGAAAAAAATATAGTTTGAAAAATTTACTTAGTGAAATATCTAATGAAAGTCTTTATTAATCAAATAAATTATTGAGTGGCTATCGGTTTGATAGTCACTTTTTGGTTGAAATTTTTAACAATATAGTTGATTTTATAGATATATCATAAAGCGCTTTTATGGAAAACTAATTAGGGAGAAGGTTGAAAAATGAAAAAGAAAATATTTACAATGTTATTGTGTGCGACAATGTTAGTAGGAACAATGAGCGGGTGTGGAAACTCTAGTTCTAGCGATTCTGATTCATCATCAAGTGGTGGAGGTTCAGACAATGAGGTGGTAATTGAGGTCTTTTCAAACTTGCCGGATAGAACTAGTGGGCAAGGATTGGTTGAACAAATGCTTTTCGATCAGTATATGGAAGAAAATCCAAATGTAATGATTGAAGTGGAAGCGCTAGAGGACGCAAGTTACAAGAATAAGTTTAAGGCTTATGCATCAGGATCAGATATGCCTGATTTTGTGCAGGCATTTGGAATGCCGTCGTTTTTGGATGAAGTAATAGAAGCAGGATTAATTGCTGAACTAAACGTAGATGATTATGCTGACTATAACTTTAAGGATGGGACACTAAAGTATTATACAATCAACGAAAAATTGTACGGCTTGCCGAGAAATACAGATGTTCAAGTGTTCTATTATAATAAGGCATTATTTGAGGAGTATAATGTTGAAATTCCTGAAACATATGATGACTTGCTGGCACTTGCTGATGTGTTTAATGACAGCGGCATCATTCCGGTATCTTTTGATGGAGTAACAGAGAGCTGGAATAGTATTTACTTGAATGGACTTTACCAACAGTTTCAGGGATCAGACGCTGCTTCTGAAGTTCAGGCAGCAGTAGAAACAGGTGATTATTCAAATGAGGCATGGGTCAAGGCACTTGATTTAGTGCAACAAGCAATCGATGTAAAATTATTTCAGACCGGTTTTGAGACTACGGATTATGGCACTGCAAAGAATTTGTTTACTAATGGACAAGCAGCAATGTTTTATATGGGTAGCTGGGAAATGTCAATGGCAACCAATCAAGATATTCCGGAAGAGATCAGAAATAATATTGGAATTTTTAATATGCCAACTGTCAAAGATGGAAAAGGCACAGTAAATGATCTTACAGCCTGGAATGGTGGTGGATATGCAGTTACAGAAAAATCAGATGTAAAAGAAGAAGCGATTAAATTATTAAATTATATGATGCACCCAGATAACTGGACTAAATTATGCTGGGAGAATGGAATTTGCATGTCAGCTCAGAACTTCTCAGATTATAAAACAGGAGAGGAAACACAGCTTCAGCTAGATTTTGTTGAGATGGTTGATAGTTCAACTAGTTTCACGGGAATTACATTCAACGATTTAGGAACAAATGAATTTAAAACAATTAGTGAAAATGCATCAGCAGAAGTATTTATTGGTAAGATTAATCAAGAAGAGTTTTTGCAAAAACTGTCTGAAGGAATGAAGTAGAGTAAGTCCAAAGACTGGGGGTGATTGAGATAGTTCGATTGCCCCCAAAAAAGGAGAAGAGTATGCAAAAATTATATAGTAACAAAAAGATAATATTTTCATTAATTGCACCAGGTATTTTTATATTTCTTATTGCAATACTAGCACCAACAGTATTAAGCATATATTATGGATTTACTGATTTCACAGGAATAGGTGAAGCACATTTTGTAGGAGCCGATAACTATAAGGAGTTAATTCACGATAAAGTATTTTGGACCGCGTTAAGAAATTCAATGTTACTTGCTATTGGATTTATTTGTATTCAACATCCATTGGCCATGCTTGTAGCTGTGAAGCTAGACAAGCTTCGAGGAAAAGCAGAGGGCATCTTTCGATGCATTTTTTTTATCCCGAATGTAATATCCGTTGCAGTAATTGCTTATCTTTGGAAATTTATCTATAATCCAAATTTTGGGCTGGTTACAAAAGTGTTGCAGTTCTTTGGGTATGGGGAAAGTTTAGACATGTTGAGCATGGGTAAAGCTATTTGGGCGGTTTTGATTGTATTAATATGGCATGGTTTTGGTTGGGGAATGTTGATCTATTATACAGGAGTAAAAAATATTGACCCAGTCATGTATGAAGCTGCGGCAATTGATGGTGCTGATGGAAAGACAACATTCTTTCGGATAACACTTCCGTTACTGAAACCTGTAATTCAAGTTAATGTAACAATGGCAATCATTTCTGCTTTAAAGCAGATGGAAACAGTGTACTTACTGACAAATGGTGGTCCAGGTGATGAAACACAATTTCTAGCAAGCTATTTATACAAATCTGCTTTCCGTTCATTCCGATATGGGTATGGCAATGCCATTAGCGTAGTGTTCATTGTTATCTGTCTTGTATCAACAGTCATTTTGAACAAAGTCTTCGCGGAAAAGAAGGAAATAAAGGGGGCGAAGGTATGAAAAAGGATTTCACGAATCATGTAAAGCCTTCAAAGGGCAGAAAGCTGACAGTTGGAGTCATGTGCATTATTGCATTTATTCAGATTTTCCCCCTTATTTGGTTGATTGATTTCTCTTTGTGTAAAAGTAACGACTTATTTACAAGTGGAATATTAGTATGGCCGGATGAGATTCAATGGAATAACTATGTACTTGCGTTTAGAGATGGAAATATTCTTCATTATCTTAAAAACAGTTTGCTAATAAATACTTTAGCAGTAATCTTAGTTATCGTAATTTCGATAATGGCTGCATTTGCATGTAATAGAATGTTTTGGAAGCACAAAAATCTTGTTAGGATTATTATGTTAATGGGAATGATGATTCCTATTCATGCAACGTTGTTGCCAAACTATGTTATTTATGATCGTTTGGGAATTACGGATACTTTGTGGGCGTTATTGATCCCATACGTAGCCTTTTCACTACCGCAAGGTTTCTTCTTGACATCTAGTTTTATGAATTCTGTTCCCAAAGAGTTGGAAGAGGCAGCATTGATAGACGGTTGTGGGATATACCGTACTTTAGCAGTAATTATTACCCCATTACTGAAGTCGTCTATGGTCACGGTTGCGATTATGACTTATTTGAATAACTGGAATGAATTTATGTTGGCAAGTACATACTTAAGTAAACCGACATGGAAGACATTGCCGTTTAGTATATTGGAGTTTACTGGACAATATTCGTCTAATTATGCAGTGCAATTTGCAGTAATGGCCTTATCAGCGGCCCCTGCGCTGATTATCTATATTATCTTGAATAAGCAAATAACAAAAGGGGTTGCAATGGGAGCTGTGAAGGGTTAATTGCATAGAAATAATTAAAGGAGGAAGTAGTGTGAATATTGATAAGATGTGTGTAGCGGTGATTGGATGTGGTGTAATTAGCGATATATATATTCAATCCCTTAAAGAAAAATTTGCAATAATTGATGTTGTGGCTTGTTCTGATATAAATGAAGAAAAGATGAACAGCCAAGCAAATAAATTTGGCATTAAGGCAATGTCTTACGGTCAGATATTGCAGGATAAATCAATTGAAATGATTATTAATTTGACGAATCCAGCAGCTCATTATGCGATTACAAAACAAGCCTTAGAAAATGGAAAGCATGTTTTTTCGGAGAAAATGATTGCGGTAGAACTAGAACAGGGAAAAGAATTGTGTCGACTTGCAGATGAAAATAATGTTCGTTTAGGAGTGGCTCCAGATACATTTCTTGGTGGAAGTATTCAAACAGCTAAATATATAGTGGAAAATGGATTAATTGGAGAACCGTTGTCAGCAGTGGCGTCCTTCAATCGTGATATGAATGTTTTCGGAGATATTCTTCCACATATGATTAAAAGAGGAGGTACAATGCCATTTGACACAGGATGCTATTATATGACTGCTCTAGCAAGTATCTTGGGATCCGCAAAAAGAGTGACTGGGTTTAGCAGAAGATATAAACCGGAACGAATCGGACAACGAACAGATCGACCTTGGATGGGTGAAAAAATGATGGTGGAAGATGATAATATTATGACTGCGGTTGTAGAGTACAGCAATCAAGTGTTGTGTACTGTTCATTTTAATTCGGAATCTATTCTGGATGAACGTATTGGTTTAGAGATATACGGAACGGAAGGCATTTTAATTATGGGTGACCCCAATCAGTTTGGTAATTCAGTATATCTAAAGAAAACCTCAAACGAAGAAATTGCCTTTCCATTTACCCATGGATATTTGAACAATTCTCGTGGACTAGGGGCTGCTGAGATGGCATGGGCAATTAAAAAGGGTAGGCCACAAAGAGCAAGTAAAGAAATGGCATATCATGTGTTTGAATTAATTCATGGAATGTATATTAGTTCGTATGAGTCAAAAATTTATGAATTAAAATCAGAGTTTGAAAAGCCAAAAGCTTTGCCGGTGGGATTTATTGATAATGGATTCTGGGGGCCAACTGAAGAAAGTGCATTAATGTAAAAGGAGTGGAATTATGAAGATAAGTAGAATAGCACATACTGCATACAAAGTGACGAATATGGATAAATCAATTCAATTCTATTGTGATTGTTTAGGGTTAAAAAAGAAGTTTGAGTTGTTGGATAATACCAGCCACCCATGGATCGAATATTTAGAAGTCGCACCAATGCAGTATATTGAATTGTTTTATGATTTTGAGAATCTTAAAAAATCCCCGCAAGATGATAATCACATAGGATATCTCCATCTTAGCTTGGAAGTAGACGATATTCAAGCAGCAAAAAAAGAATTTGAAAAAAAAGGTGTTGAGATTGTAGAGGATATCAAACTTGGACCAGATTATACTTATCAAATGTGGATAGCGGATCCAGATGGAAATCGTATTGAACTTATGGAGTATACAGACAATTCTCTGCAAAAAAGGAATAACAAATAGAAGAGCAGTGAAAACAGGGGGACGATTTGATGGATATGTTTGAACGAATCAAAGAGCAAGAAGAGCAGTTACAGTTTGTAAAGTTTGATAATACGATTGCTTTAGAAATTGGTTATGGCATGATGAAAAAGGCGATGGAGTGCAATCTTCCCATTGCAATTGATATCATGCGTCTAAGACAACAAATATTCCATGCAGCATTGGCTGGGACAACGGCCGATAATGATTACTGGTTAAAACGGAAAATTAATACGGTATACCATTTTTCTGAAAGTAGCCTGATGATTCAAATGAAGCTGGAACGTAATTATGATACATTGGAAGAAGCATGGGGTTTAAGTGGAGAGGAATATGCGGCAGCAGGAGGGGCGTTCCCAGTCAAGGTGAGAGGTGTGGGAATGATTGGAACAATTGCAGTTTCAGGGTTAACATCAGAAGAAGATCATCAGTTTATTGTTGATTTTTTGAGAGAATATTTGTGGAGTGAAAAGGAGAAAAGGAATGATTAAGAATCCCATTTTACCCGGTTTTAATGCGGATCCGTGTATATGTAGAAAAGACGAAGACTATTATCTTGTTACATCTTCTTTCGAATGGTTTCCGGGACTTCCCGTTTACCATTCGAAGGATTTAAAGAACTGGGAATTATATACTCATGTATTGACGGATGACGAGGGTATCAATTTAAAGAATTTACCATCGGCAAAGGGAATATGGGCACCTTGTCTAACCTATTGTGAGAAAGAGAGACTGTTTTATGTGATATATGGTGTGATGAACTCGATGAATGCAAGATATTTTGATGTTGATAATTATCTGATCACAGCATCAGATATCAAAGGCCCATGGAGTGAGCCGGTATATCTTCACTCAGCCGGATTCGATGCGTCTATTTGCCATGACGAAAATGGGCGAAAATGGATTGTGTCTCTTGAGTGGGAAACCAGAGATGGGTATGAGAAGCCGGGAGCCATATGTCTGACTGAGTATAATCCGATTGATAAGAAAATAATGTATTTGCCACAGAGAATATGGCGAGGTGGAACCGATCGGGGATGTATTGAAGGGCCTCATTTGACAAAGAGAAACGGGTATTATTACTTAATGTGTGCTGAAGGCGGAACCGGATATAATCATTGTGTTACGCTAGCACGAGCAGCAGAAGCTTCCGGTCCATATGAGGGTGATCCAATGAATCCTATTCTTACATCACAACCCAATAGTGGTTTTGAGCGTAATGATACGGATCATCTAAAACCTAGATATTACAATCCGAATTTAATTTTACAGAAAGCCGGACATGGAAGCTATGTAGAAACTAGTACCGGAGAAGTCTATATGGTCCACCTTTGTTCGCGCCCATTTGTACCTGAGCTAAGATGCATATTAGGAAGGGAGACCGCCATTCAAAAAATGGAGTGGACTGCTGATGGCTGGTTACGCCTGAGGGGAGGCGGTAATTTAGCTAAAGAATATGTGGAAGAAAGTGATCTACCGGAGCAAGCGATACCGGAAGAAATAATATTTGATGATTTTAATGATCCACAATTGAGCATGCAATATTATTCACCAAGAATAATGCCACACCGTTTTGCGGATGTTACAGTTCGGCCGGGTTATGTACGGATACGGGGACAAGAGTCTAGAACTTCATTGAATAAAGTGAGTATTTTAGCGAGAAAGCTGACATCGGTATCGGGCATGGTTACAACTAAGATGGAATTTGAGCCAGAAGTATATCAGCATAGTGCAGGACTTATTGTGTATTATGATAATATGAATTATATCAATCTCAGAAAAACATATAGTGAGAGTCTGGGGCAGAGTGCGTTGTCTATTGTTCAACTCGAAAATGGGATTCGAACAGAGCGGATTAACAGCAAAATTGCAGTGGAAGACGGTCCAATCTACTTACGTGTTGTACTTGAAGGACGTCGTTTTCATTTTGAATGGGGATATGATAGCGATACATTCTATTCTATAGATGGCAATTTTGATATGACAAAATTGTCAGACGAGTATTGTGAGTATGGAGAATTTACAGGTACCTTTGTTGGTCTTACATGTGCAGACAGGATAACTCATAC
>JBKEBP010000085.1:0-17422 GCA_047973235.1 Suipraeoptans sp.
ACATTATTATCTTTTTACTCGCTTTTCTATTCCAAAACACTTTTAAGTTCATTAGGGTTTGCATATATATTTTATGACATTTTGTGGCTTATTTTCTTGATATACGACGAATCTGTTTAACAGAGATAGCCTTATATTTACATACCGAAAGATGTATATTTTGTATTTTATAAATGTTATAATCTGATATCTATGCTACAAGAAAGAACTCATCAAGTATATACCGGTGTTTTACTTATTTATACGCAAAATGAAAAGTATAACGAATATACGTTTTTCAGAGGACTTGACTCTATCTATTCTGGCAAAACAGTTTAACAAAAACGCCTCCTTTCTTTCCGGTCAGTTCAGTAAAGAAACGGGGGAAATATTACGGCATGGATAAGAGAGACACGTATTAATGAAGCGATTCAGTATTTTAATACTACTAATTTTTCCGTCTCAAAAGTCTCTGATTTAGTTGGTATTCACGACTTTTCCTATTTCTCACGAATCTTCAAAAAGCATACTAGTCTGTCCCCACGCGAATACCAAAAAATGGTAAATAGGCATTACTAATTGCAGAAATGTGTTTCATATATGGGATTATCGGACACAAGCTAAGCTGACACCATAGCGATCGGCTAAACCTCTTTGACTTATGTTACCCTCCTAATATAGTTTTACTGCTGTAATCTTGTCGTTGATGGATATCTTTCTTTTTAACATAAAATACGCTCCCCTCCAAGTAACAAGTCTTTATTATTTCACTTGTCTACCTAGAAGGGAGCATATCAAACATCAATTTCGGAGATTGGGAGTCGATTTTCTATAATCCGAAGTGAGAATTCTTACTTGACAATTTATAATAATTAAAAGTCAACTTATACTTCTTCTTGATAATTCTGCTTGAGGTTAATCTATACTTTCATCTAATAATCTTTTAATAAAAAGCTCTCTATCATTTAGAAATAATTTCATCACGTTATAACATTCTGTTTCTTCGTATTTACACAAACTAACTTGTTCATTATCAAAAGAATATATTCTAGCATCTGGAATACCTAAAAGAATAGGCGAATGTGTTGCAATAATAAATTGCGAACCCTTCTTTGCCATTCTAGCAATTTGGATTAACAAAGTTAACTGACTTTGTGGGGAAAGTGCAGCTTCTGGTTCATCCATAATATATATTCCCTCCCTTTCATTCGTTTGAAAAAAAGATAAAAAACATTCTCCATGTGATTGTTCATGCAAAGACTTCCCACCATATCGTTCATAAAAAACTTCTTTTGGTGTTGTATCCCGATAATCTTCTAATTTACTAGCCACATTAAAGAAACTCTCAGCTCGAAAAAAATAGTTACCTTTTGGCCTTTTATACCCCTTACTTATTCTAATTTCACTGCTTAATTCAGAAACATCATTATATGTAGAAAAATTATAATTTAATGTTCCACCTTCTGGATTGAAACCATATGCAACTGCAATAGCTTCTAACAAAGTAGATTTGCCAGTTCCATTTTCTCCAACAAAATAGGTTATTTCATTATCAAAGTTCAGGTTAACTAATTTGCTAATTGATGAAATTTCTTTCAGATAAGAGTTGTTCGAAACTTCTTGCCAGTTAATTTCTAATTTTTGAATAAAGTTATTATTCATAATTTGTAAGTAGACTCCTTTCTTACTAGATTATTTAGAGGTATGTTCACCAGATTTTGATATATTTTATCTATATTGTCCAATAGCATCATTGCCGCCTCATTGTTATTCAGCTTAACACAAATATAATCAATTATCTCGTCTAGTTGTTTTTCAGCTTCTCTGGTAATTATAAGCCTATAATCCATACTTACTCCTTAATTCATTTAGTGATTCTCGCGCATCTGAAACTCTTCCTTCAGCCTCATCCTTCTCCGACCTTTCCAATGCTTCATACATTTTCAACCTATTCATCGAACGCTCGTATACTTCTACGCTCATAATAACCATGTCACCATAGCCATTTTTAGTGATATATATAGGTTCCTCTGCAATATGACACATCTCAGAAATCGAGGATGTATTTTTCAAATCTTTAATCGGTATTATCTTCGGCATATTCTCACCTCCTAATTATGGCTGTATTATGCCATAATTATGTCCGCATATCAATCCCAACATCCAAAACATTCCACACTCCATTCTTGCAACTCAATATCGTCGCCGTGCAGTTTCCTTGTGTCTTTCCCTTCCAAAAATCACTTACGTTAAGATTCTGAACAGTCGAAATAATACCTCTTATCAATGCTCCGTGGCAAAACACTATTACAGTTTCACCAACACTTGTTGTTTCCTCAAGCATATTTAGGAAACTTTTACATCGTCTACATAACGCCTCTATTGTCTCTCCCCCCTCATCCGGAACATATTCTTGTGGATTATAGAAGTACTTATGCAATGACTTTTTCGGTTCATTTTTAATGTTACTTATGTCGGCGCCCTCATTAACGCCATATGCGATCTCTATAAGTAAATCGTCTACTTTTACCTCTAGATGAGGTGTATGCCTTTCAAGTGCAATCTTTGCCGTCTCTCTTGCTCTGATAAGCGGACTTGTGTACGCCTTGTCAAAATGGTAATGAGCGAGTGCTGCGGCAAGTTCTTTTGCTTCAATTATCCCTGATTCATTTAGTGGATTGTCAGTCCTTCCTTGTATTTTATGCTGCTTATTCCAGTTTGTTTCTCCATGTCTAACAAAATATACTTTCAAAATTTTCTCCTTACGTGAAACAATCGAGATCTCACTAATTAGTAGTTTGACCTCGATTCTAATTTACTTTTACATCTTAATAACAGACTTGATTACTTCTTCTTTATGTTCAGAACTATATTTAAGTGCATCTATACAATCCGCAAAATCAAACTCGTGTGAAACTATTTTCTTTAATGGTATTGCTCCTGAAGCTACCGACGATATTGCCTTCGGATACAAATTTCTGTATCTATATACAGAATAAACCGTACCTTCCATTGCATTAAGTGTTGCCAAATCGAGCTCTAATACCGGCTCAGGAGAAACACCAACTAGCGTAACTTTGCCGGCTCTTCTAATTAACTTACAGCTTTGCAGTGTTGTTATTCTGTTCCCGGCGCACTCATATACATGGTCGACTCCACCCCCCGGTAATGTCTTTGCAAATTCCTCAATACTTTCACCTTTCGCAGCATTAAAGACTTTTGTCGCCCCAACTTCAAGCGCTTTATTCAGTCTCTTTTCCAAAACATCTGATACGTATATCTCACTAACGCCTCTAGCTTTTAGTGACATAACAGTACAAAGTCCAATGCATCCACTACCAAGCACTATGGCCGTTTCACCTATCTTAGCATTAGAAAGCTCTGTTGCATGAAGACCAACACACAGTGGTTCCATTAATCCGCCTTCCATTGTTCCGACATTTTTGGGAAGTTTAAATGTCATATTTGCACTGTGAACGCAATACTCTGCAAACACACCATCTTTCTCTTTTGGAATTGCCATAAATTTCATGTCCGGGCAGAGATTATAGTGACCTTCCAGACAATCTTTGCAATGTCCACATGGTACACCCGGTTCAAGAGCTACTTTATATCCTATTTGAAAGCCTTCAACACCTTCACCTATTTTGCTGACAACACCTCCCGGTTCGTGTCCAAGAGCAAGTGGCCCATCAAGCTCCCAGTTAGCGAGCCTTCACTCTTCATAAAAGTGTAAATCCGAACCACATACGCCGACATATTCTATTTTGATTTGCAATTCGCCGGCTTTTGGCTCCGGTACATCTCTTTCAATCCACTCTAACTCTTGCTTTCCCGTTAGAACACATACTTTCATTTTGTCTGTCATTTTCATTTCCTTTCTGCCTTTTACATTCTTTAATTCTTCAAAATTAGATTTACTGCTTCATACCTCTTTAACCTATACCCTTTATAATAGACAGGTGGAATATCTTTTGTCAAAAGATATTCCACCTGCCTTATACATATTTTTCATAACCTCACTGCTTCTCCCGTCCTAGCGGACTCCCTAACAGCTTCCATTACTTGTAGTACTTTTCTGGCTTGTTCAGGTTTAACTATTATCTCCTCCTCACCATTTAGTGCCTTTAAGAAGTGTTCAAAGTAATTCCTGTGACTTACATCTACCTTTGGTAGCTCTTCTTCGAGTAAAAGTCCATCAGGAGCCGGTCCAAAGCTTCTCGTTGGTCCTGCTGCCGTCATCGTAATCTTACCTGGTACATTCTCCAGTAGGCGTGCTGTTCTTACAATCTTTCCACTTCCGTCAAAATGTTCAATAATGGCACTACCTTCATTACCTCCTATAAACCACTCTCGCTTAGGTGTCAAATAGTATGTTCCAAGCTCAATTTCTGCCAGTACACTATTATCAAATCTTATGTGTATATTAAAATAATCATCAACCACATCATTTATCACATTTCTGCACTCAGCGTAAATAGATTTTATATCTGAATCAACCATATCCAGTATCTGATCTATGAGATGGACACCCCAGTCAAAGAGCATACCGCCACCCATCTTAGGGTCAACGTGCCAGTCATGCATATAACCGTTAAATCCATACAAATGTGATTTAATTACATAAGCATCTCCAAGAAGTTTCTTATCATACACTTCTTTCATAATGCGGTAATCCTTATCCCATCTTCTTTGTTGATGAATAGTAAATAAAACATTATTTTCTTTAGTCACCTCTATCATACGGTCAAGCTCTGCTACGTTCATGGCTACTGGCTTTTCACATATTATATGTTTTCCTGCCTTTGCAGCTTTTTCTACCATTTCTATATGGCTTGGATTAGGTGTAGATATCATAACAACATCAATATCCTCTGTAAGCAGTCCTTCTATACTATCATGTGTATTTACACCTTCCGGCGCATCCTTTAACTGCTCCGGATTAGTATCTGCTACAGCCACTAACTCAATTTCATCAAATGATGCAAACATATCCGCATCACAATGACCCATAAATCCGAACCCTACAATCCCTATCTTCGTCGAATTGCTCCTCTCTTAATCTTCTATTGCTTTTCTAAGTGCTTCCTGATGTCTTCTCACTTGTTCTATACTGTCAACTTCCAAGTCAGCTCTTAGATGTTCTCCACCTTCATATTCTGTGCTTAAGTATCCTTTGTATCCTGCCTTTTTATATGCTTCCACTACTTCCGGAATTGCTACCGCAGTCTCTACATAGTCCTCACTTGTGTTATAGCATTTAGCATGCGTATGAAAAATGTAATCTATATTATCGATGATATCTTGCGGCTCTGACCATGAATATGTAAACGATGAATTTCCGTATGCGAGATCAGCTTCATTACCACCTGCAGCCTTTATTGCATCCATCATTTCCCCCATACCATTAGCCATTCTATATTCCATATTCGCTTTACCCAAATTTAAATCATATTTAATTTTAGTGAATCCTTTTGCGATTCTTCCTGCATATGAATCATCAACTATCTTAATACACTCTTCACTTGCACCATTTCTTCTAGCCTTGTCTCTTAGAACATCAGGAATGTTCTTACAGAATATACCAAAATCCGGAATAAAGCCGAACACCTTAGTTCCTGTCCTGTTTATCATCTCCATGTAACCGTCTGCCCATCCTGAATTAAGTGAGAATGGAGCATGAACTTCTAATCCGATTTTTACACCAACCTCTTCTGCATACTCTAAACTTCCCTCTATTACATCCATTGGCGTTGAAACGAGTGTTCTCAAATTTTTAAATCCAAGTAATGAAGCCATTCTTAAATCTCTCTTCATCATATTAACCTGTTCACCTAGGCATAGTGTTCTATTGTCGTATATGCGATTTTCTAAAAACGCATCATAGCAAGTGGGCTCTAAGCCATATTTATCAAGCCATAAAAACCATTGATTCCTAAATTCTTCTGTTTCAATCGGTTTTGGAAATTGTTTTATCATTTGTTCTGCTAATAGTTCAACGCCTGTAGCACCTGTTTTCGCGGTTTCTCTCAAACATCCCTCTAGGTCTAACTGGCCGTTATAATACTCATCTTGATAACTGTATAATGAAACACTTCTTTTTATATCGTAACTCATTTTTAATTCCTCCCTACTCAATCGTAAAATCTGCTTCACATTTGGATTCCGTCTGGAAAGGCATATACGAAGGTGCTATAACTTGTAACGCCTCAATATGATGTATCCCTTTAGTTAAACCGCCCTTCTTTAAAACACTTACTGTTGCATATTCACCAAATTCCCATCTGTAGTCGGAATCTATTACAGTACGCATTTCTTCCAAAGTAAATGTTTCATTGTTTACAGTAAATCTGATATCTTCTCTCTTTGCTTCTTCACCGTCTACATTCACTTTAATATCTCTTACAATTGATAATGTAAACCCTCGATAATATTGTGCTTTAAATTGAAACTCATATCCTAATATTTCACCATTGGTTTCGATATTACGAAATCCTTCAGTGTTAAAAATCTGTCTGCCTGCCATAATTCTCCTCCTTATATTACAAAGTTTTCCATATACTTTTTGCTAAGTTTTAGGCTGTCTATTACCTTCTCACTACTTCCTTCAAATGCCTTATCTTCTACCTCAATACATGCATACCCGTCATATCCAATGTCAGTTAATGCACTTACATATTTACCCCAGTCAACATCTCCATATCCCGGTAACTTAGGGGACATAAAATCTAGCGGATAAGCCATGATTCCACATTGATTCAATTTATCTTCATATATCTTTATATCTTTGTAATGAACATGGAAGATTTTGTCTTTGAATTCATAAATAGGTTTGATATAATCTATCATCTGCCATACAAAATGCGACGGATCATAGTTTATTCCGAAGTTTTCATATGGGAGTATTTCAAATACTTGTTTCCATATCGTCGGTGTAGTCATGAGGTTTTGACCGCCCGGCCATTGGTCCGCTCCAAAAAGCATTGGACAATTCTCTATTGCAACTTTAACGTTATATTCTTTAGCTAAATCAAGTATTGATGGCCATATTTCCTTTACCAATTCAAGATTTTCCTCAACTGTTTTGCTCTGGTCACGACCAATAAACGTAGTAATCATTCCTATACCTAATTTATCGCTTGCTTTAATAAGTTTTTTTAGATGTTCAATTGCTGCATTTCTTTTATTTAAATCAGCATCCATTGTATTAGGGTAAAATGCAAGTGAAGAAATCTCAACTCCCTTTTGCTTACTATAGTCCAAAATATAAGTACTGTACTCATCGTCTGTAAGGACCTTATCCGCATCAATATGACTGACACCGGCATATCGCCTCTCTGCTTTGCCACTCGGCCAACAAGCAACTTCAACACATCCAAAACCAAGTTCACTTGCAATATCCATCATATCTTCAAAATTATTTTGATCCAAAATAGCACTTACAAATCCTAACTTCATAACATTCCTCCTATTTTGTTAAGGACCACCACATACGTAGCGACCCCTTTCGCTGATATCTCAAGTTAAAACTTAATCATTTCTCCTGTTTTCGCTGACTTATATATAGCATCAAGTATCTGTGTTACAACAAAAGCCTGCTCCGGTTTAACGAGTGGATCTGTATCATTAATAATTGCATCAAGCCATTGCTCTGCTTCTCTAATTCCTTCAGCTGATGCTCCGCCTTCGAAGAAGTCAACAATACCCGCAGGTGAAATTGTCTTCTCCATAAGTTGGTTATGTTCTACATTGTTATATATAAGTTCATCAGTCGGGTAACTTCCACCATGATGTATCTCTGCTCCTGCCTTCGTTCCACAAAGAGTTGTAGATGCTTCCATAGATTTTAATATATTAAGTGCCCATGATGCTTCTATATATACCGTTGCTCCATTTTTCATTTTAACTAAACCAAATGCTGAGTCTTCTACTTCGAAAGTCTTAGGATCCCATGGTCCAAATACATTTCCTGCCGGTCCATCCTCTTGACGTCCAAGTTTATAGAAAACTTGACCTGTCACTGATTCCGGTTCGTAGTTATCCATCATCCAAAGTGTGATATCAAGTGCATGTGTTCCAATATCAATAAGTGGTCCACCACCTTGAAGGGATTTGTCAGGAAATACTCCCCATGTAGGAACAGCACGTCTCCTCAATGCATGAGCTTTTGCAAAGTAAACCTCTCCCATCTCACCATTTTCGCAGGATGCGTGAAGTGTTTGTGTATCATCACGAAAGCGATTTTGATATCCTACAGTAAACTTAAGTCCTGATTTCTTCCATGCATCTATCATCTTCTTGGCATCTTCTGTGTTGTGTGCCATTGGTTTTTCACATAATACATGTTTCCCTGCTGCAAACGCATCAACTGTAATTGGGCAATGTGCAACGTTTGGTGTACAAACATGTACAACCTCAACATCCGAATTTTGAAGAAGCTCTTTGTAATCGGTATATACTTTAGCATTGTCACTTCCAAAGTCTTCGGCTGCCTTAGCCGCTCTCTCTACTTTAATATCACAAAATGCAACTATTTCATTCTTGTCTTCACAAGCCCTCAATGAAGGTAAATGTTTTTGATTTGCAATTCCACCACAACCGATAATTCCTATTCTTACTTTTCTCATTCTAACTGTTCCTCCTGATTTGTTTTATAAGTAAATTATACTAATCCGGAGATTGTCTTTCATCTCGATTATTATGCGAAAAGCTTCTGTCTTTTTCCTATTTTCTTATAATTTTGCCACACATTAAAAGAAGGTTAAAATGTGTAGTACACATTTTAACCTTCTTTGTTATTCATACAAATACTTCACGTGAATATACTGTATCTCTTGCGGGCTTAGTTTTGTTGAGAATATAAGTGACTCTTCTTGTGCATTTTTCTCACTCATTTGAATATGTGGTATACAAACTCGATTTAAGTATTCAACCTCTTGTTTTGATAGGTTGTCAGGCATACCCATATCAAGCCATTCTCTTTGCACACTACCATAATTTTCACTAATTGAATATGTTTTAATTTTATATTTTCCGTTCTTAACATTATCAAGTTGATAATCAAATTTCTGTATTGAATTATCTTCATTTAGCTTTGAAAGGCAACTAATGTCCTGCTCATCTTCTGATTTTAGAAAATATTTGTAATTTAAGTGCTGGTAATTATGGCATACAATATAATAATTATCGTGTCCGTCTGTGGTAATAAGAGTGTTCTCGTCTTTAAATATTGCCTTGTTCTTCATATAGCTAAGGAAGAGGTAGGCATAATACGCCGGCTTTTTAATCCCTTTCTTGCTAAGTAAGCCGCAGCCACCAAACAATATTGATGAATTATCATAAAACTCGGCAAATATATCAGTACTTATCCAGTAGCCTAGAACTTGTGCTTCATCCATATTATTTAGTACATTTTTAATTATATATGCGCCCTTATAGCAACTGTCATTTAAAACATTTCTATTTGATATAGTAAAGCTCCACTCAGAAACATGGATTTCACATCCTCGTAGCTTGGACTCATCTATAACATGTCTTGCCATATCAAGCCTATTCTTTAGAAAATCCTTATCCGATGCAATTCGAGCAAAATCCACACCATCCTCATCACCTTTTATATACGGATAGCAGTAAAGTGATATGAAATCAGGTCTGCATGTTTGCTCACCCCATTCATCAATAAGTTTTATCAGGTTTCCATTTCCGTATTGTATACCAATACCGCCACCACCTACCTTTGTGGCAGGCGATACGGTCTTAATAGACTTGTACAATGCTTCAAATACTTCAAAGAAATCTTTGTTTTCTCCATCATTTTCAAAGTCTTCGCCATTCCATTGCTCAAAGTGCCATTTCTCCAACTCTTCAATACCATAGCGATTAACTAAATGCCTTGAAAAGCCTTCAAAAAATTTCTTCCTTTCATCAAAAGTTTCAAATTGACCTTCTCGCATTTCAGAAAATATCTGATTGCTGAGCGTTTTGTGTAGAGTCTTTGGTTTAAGTCCCATCTCGATATACGGAATAATATCGTTGTCTACCATGAAATCCAGTGCCTTATCCAGCTTCTCAAAGTTATATACTCCTGATTTGTTGTTTTCGTTTATCATTAATTCCGGCGCAAACAAATCCCAAACCCTAACCATCTTAAAATCCAGCTCTTTTTTTAGAGTTGTCAATTGCTCTTGCATATCATATCGTAACAATTCGCTTATTCTACCGGCGTTAATCATTCTATTCCAGTTACGTTGTAGGCTAATACCTTCTCCTACATTTATTACATTTATGGCATTAGTTTCTCTTCCACTTGAAAAATCCTCAACCTCTATTCCATCAAGATAGTTATCGATACGAAGTTTTCGCTCCTCTATACCTTCGTCACTTATGTCTTTGTCCGTCTCAGACTTCTTATAGATCTTTTTCCTGTACTCTGACGGAGTAGAATTATATCTCTTTCTAAACAATTCATTGAAGGCATTTGCACTAGCAAATCCATTGTCTATTGCAACATTCATAATCGTATGATCTGTATACATCAAATCATCCATTGCATGGAGCAGTCGGATATCACTTATATAATCCGAGAAATTCATTCCAAATTGTTTTTTAATATATTTCGACAGGTACGGCACAGACATATATAAGTTTTTTGCCATTTCCTGAAGACTGATTCGCTTGTTATAGTTTAATGCTATATATTCTGCAATTTTTTCCTGACGGTTTTCATCGTTGCTTCTATTGCTGAGAAATTGTGCATAACCACTATCGACTCTAAAGTTCTCGGTAAGTAGTCGAAGCATTTGATAGTACTGTCCTATCAGAACCAATGCACCCTGTTCGCTTTTATTATAATACTGGTTGAAAATCTGTTTTATAACCCTTCTTATATCATCATATGCACCGTTTTTATCAACTACTGAATTGCACCAAAACAGCAATTGATTGGTATTTAGAATCTCGCACAATTGATTGAAATCTATTTCAAAATATGCTATAAGAACATCCGAATCAGCTTGGTAAGAGTGCTTTTTACTTGTGTTGATGACTATAATATCTTCGGGCTTTGCATTATAAATATTCTCTTCAACCACAACCTGAACATCACCTTCAATAATGTAAAGTAATTCAATACTTTTATGAAGATGTGTTGTTTCATTTTTTGCAATTTGGAATTCAAAATCCACGATATTTCTATCCTTTAGAATGTTCTTTTTCATTTCTCACTTTACCCCTAACTCTTACTGAAATGTATGAGAGAATTATATCATAGCAGGTTTATAAAATAAAGCGACCGAATCATGTGACTTCAGTCGCCCTACATTGCTGCTAGCGTTTCTTAAACCTACCACACTTTGTAAGTCTATTTGGTAGTTTCGGCAGTTTACCATCTGTCTTATGAATAGCTTCCTCTTCACAGACTTCCGTACATTTACCGCAAGCGGTACAGTCAAGGCTGTCTATCATATGAATATACCCCGATTTACCCTCGATACAATCTACAGGGCAGACATCTACACACTCACCACAACCCGTACATGTTTTGGGATCAATATAAAATGTAACTGATGAAAAACATGCTCCTGCCTGGCATTGTTTTTTCTTAATATGCTTTTCGTATTCAGGTCTAAAATTACTTAATCCTGTAAGTGCAACAATTGATGAATTCTGTCCGAGTGAGCATGGTGTGCTAAAAGTCATAGCTGAGCCTATTTCATCTGTAAAATCGAGATAATCCACCTTTCCCTTGCCTTCACTAATATCCTTGTGCATACTATGCAACTGTAGAAGACCTTCTCTGCAAAATACACATCGACCACAACTTTGCTTTCTATATGTAAGCAATCTGTCTCTGGTACTTTGCACTATACATTCTTTATCCGTAATAACACGAAGAAGGCCGTTTGCTATTCCGACTTCGCCAATCGTAAGTTCAAGCGCTTTAGAATCGAAAAAACGATATCCCATTTCTATTCCTTTAATGTCTTCTGATTCTATCAATTTTGATACTTTGGTATCTCTGGACACTCTCTTTAACCTTTCTCCATTAACCGATACAAGAATATCATCTGTATATTTATCTTCTAAACAATCTACAATATCTGACATGGTTACAATATGATTTAGAACGCAGCCTTTGTATGTTCTTCTATTTATAATACCTGTGTCAACTTTAATACTATGCTCTGCTGCCTTTTCTCTAATTGAATCTATATTACTTGCATACTCCGGAAGATAAAGTATACTCTCCTTCGCATCAACTAAATGTGACACAATTTCCATACCTAAGAATACTTTCTCGGCAGATTCATATAAAACATCAAGTAATAACCCTGTTGTATCAGCATTATTAAGTCCTACCACAAGCTTCATCGGAAGTTCTTCTTCGAGCCCAATTTCTTTGACTTCTTCCCAGTTTTTTATTAACGGTTCCTCGTAAACACCATATGTTAGAATCCGGGATGACTGCAGCTTATTAATTACGTCACGCTTATCCATTTCTTTTACTTGATTTAATGTAATCATACGCTTGCCGTCTCCTTCCCGTCTGCGAAATCACTCCATACACGTGGTTTCTCGATTTGAAGTCGCAAGTCACATTGGAGACAGCGACTGGTTTCTCCACAAATATTCTCTTGACATATTCCATGATCTACTAAGTCAAAGTTATCACTTCTATCACTTGGTGAAATAACATCCGTCTCTTTTCTCTCAAGATCTCCAAATCCTTCGTATTTGCCTATGTATCCGTCAATCTCTCTAATAGGAGCTAATACTTCCGTAATGTCTCCGTCTCCTCCAAGGTATTTATCTACTTCGCTTGCAGCTTCTCTACCTGATTGAACTGCCGTAACAACAGACTTTGTTCCATAAATCGCATCGCCTGCAGCAAATATACCTATAACATTTGTTGTCTTTGTACTTTCATCTACCACTATACAATTGCCTCTTCCCAGTGTAAGACCGGCTTCTTCATTTATATCAGGTCTTTGTCCTACTGCGAAAATAACTGTATCAGCATCAATATGATGTTCTGAGCCATCTTCCTTTTCAATGATTGCCCTTCTGTTCTCATCAAAAGTAAATGATTTTACATTCATGAAATCAACACCTGTTGCACTGTCTTCACCGGTTATTCTTTCAAATGTTTGAGCTGGATATACATGAATACCTTCTTCTTTAGCATGCTCAATCTCTTCATCATCTGCCGTCATCTTATCTCTTGCTTCTAAGCAAGCGAGATGAATTTCTTCTGCGCCAAGGCGTTTTGCAGTTCTTGCACAATCAAATGCTACATTACCTCCACCAAGTACAACGATTCTTTTGCCAATGCCTGTTGGATTTCCAAGGCTTGCATTTCTCAGGAAATCTGCATTTAGAATAACACCATCTAAGTCACTGCCCTCCATAGGGAGTCTTACTCCTGCATGCCCACCAATACTCATAAGTACTGCATCGTACTCATTAAGTAAGTCAATGGGCTTATCCACTTTAGTATTTGTCTCTATTTTTACCCCTATATCTTCAATTACCTGTGCCTCTTCAGCAATAATTTCTCTAGGTAGACGATACGACGGAATACCATATCCCATCATGCCACCCACGCTTGGTAATGCTTCTTTAATAACTACATCATGGCCTTGTTTGCGTAAGTAATACGCTGCTGTCATTCCCGTTGGTCCGCCGCCCACTACACAGACTTTCTTTCCTGTGCTAGGTAGTTGCTTTCCTTTTCCCTTCCAGAGTGACCCCGTATCATGCTCTGCTGCATAGCGCTTAATATTACGAATAGAAACAGATGCATTGATTTCCTTTCTCTTACACTCAGCTTCACAAACATGATTACAAATATATCCCAAGGCCTTAGGAAATGGTAACTTCTCTCTAATAACTGCTGCCGCTTCGTCGTATTTTTCTTCTTTGACTAAACGAACGTATCTTGGTATATCGGTATGTGCCGGACAAGCCGCACGACATGGCATTATCAAATCTTCTTTCTTTACATTACCTTCAAGAGCCTGAATCTTATCTCTTATGGTACCGGTCGGACAGACCTCAGCACATGCGCCGCAGAAACGACACCCTGCATCTTTAAGAAGCTGATCATGTACCGTACCAACATACGTCTCCATATCGCTTTTGTTGTACTGCAGGACCTCAACGCCTCGCATTTCATTACATGCTCTTACACATCTGCCACATAAGATACATCTGTTCATATCATGTGTTAACAGTGGGTTGCTTTCTTCCGGTTTAAAACCTTTTGTTCTCATCTTTAATCTTCCGGTTTTAGGCCCAATATACTGAATCAGCATCTGCAACTCACAGTCACCATACTTCGGGCACCCGGTGCACTCAGCCGGATGACCTGTTAGTAAAAGTTCAAGCGCAAGCATCCTAAGTCTAGTGATTTCTTCACTATCAGTTTTAATATTAAGTCCGTCCTTAGCTTTAAGGGTACATGATGTAACTATCTCATCCTCCCCCTCTACTTCTACAATACACATACGGCAAGACCCAAGCGGACTTAGATTCTTATGATGGCAAAGATGCGGGATATAAATACCCGCATCTAGTGCACAATCTAAAACATTCTTTCCGTTAGGCACTTCTAATTTGTTTCCGTCGATTATTATCTGAGCCATACCTTAATCCTCGTCTTCTATGTATTCAACTGCGCTCATTCCGGCTATCCTACCTGTATTAACTGCAAATCCCATTGAGTTTCCCGGTAATAAGAACATGTAACTATCATCATAAATATTACAAGCATCTGATCCTGCAGCATAAAGTCCCGGTATTGTATCAAACTGTGCATTTAATGCTTCACAGTTTTCATTAATACGAATTCCTCCAACAGTTCCATATCCACCCGGACGAATCTTAGCAGCATAATACGGTGCTTTTACAACAGGTCTTAGGTAACGCTTATCTTTAAAGAACTCCTCATCTGTACTATCACAGTAATCATTGTAATCATCTACTGTATCCATTAGAGTCTCTTCATCAATACCCATCATTTCTGCTAGTTCTTCTAATGTATCCGCTACACATATGTCTTTGCTGTCTACCTTTCCAGCCATTTCTATTCCATCATAGAAATCAGAAACATCAGGATCCATCCTAACAAGACTAACATTATCAACACCGTTTCTTATATAATATTTAACAATAGAGTTATCTATTATACTAAAACATACTTTGTCTTTTTGGTGTGCTGCAACATTTGAAAGATACGTAGAATTTTGCATGAATTCTTCATTCATAATTCTTTTTCCAAGCTTGTTAACAAGTAAGTTCGGCTGACTAAATACATTTGAGATACTTCCCGTCAAATCATCTGTACCTTCTATACTTGCGGCCATTTCAATCCTTACCGGAAGCTTGTCTGCACCGGCTTTCCATGCCATCTTAAGTCCATCTCCTACAACTCCCGGTATAGCAAAGTTAAACATGTCCTCTCCATGGTTAAAGCCTGTTTCCTGCTTAATAAACTCTTTATTTGCTCCTGCACCGCCGGTACATACTATAACTGCTTTACAAGAAATCTTTACTTCTTCTCCATCTTTATCAGTTGCTATAACACCAACTGCTTTACCATCTTCTATTAATATCTTCTTAGCCGGTGTTCCCATAAGAAATTCTACATCAAGTTCCTGTGCCCTTTCATAAAGCGCTTTATTCATAAATGAGGCAGCTCTAGGTCCGATACCTTCGTCAGTTTTTACTATATGCCATGTTGCCTCTGATTTTGGAAAGTATTTGAATGCTCCCTCAAACTCAACTCCCATGTCTTCAAGCCATTCAATTGTTTCTGCCGATTGTTCAAAGTATCTCTTAACAAGTCTTGCATCTACATTGTAGTGTGTATATTCCATAAACATATTAAACGCTTTTTCTACTGTAATATCTATCATTTGTTGTTGTTGGTGTTTAGTTCCAATTCCGAGTGGACCCATTCCCATATTAGCTGCCCCACCAACGGATGCTGCTTTTTCAACCACCATTACTTCTGCTCCATCCTCTGCCGCTTGCACTGCTGCTGACAATCCCGAAGGTCCTGCTGCTATAACAACTATCTGTGTTTCATAATTTTTCATCTTTACACCTCTTGCTCTATTTTTTATGTTATGGATATGTTACCTTCACTATAAATAAAAAGATATTTCACTAACATTCTAGTTTAAGTATATTTTTAACCATATTATTTCAGATTCAAAAAACAGGTCAAAAATTATGTGTTCTTTTTTGTCCTCATTCCACAAGCTAAACGAAACAACGAGGCTATCGTAAAATACATTTTACGACAGCCTCGTTATTTTGATCATTATTTGCTATTTAGTTAATCTCCTTGCTTCCTTATATCAATCAACCTAATCTCGTGTGCAAGAAGACTACATTCTATGCGAAGTATATTATCCCTTACTTTAACTTGCTTCATTTCTAAATGAGGCATGGCACTGTTTCGTAAATATTCTATCTCATCCGGTAAAAGTGCTGTTGAAAAGCCCATCTCACTCCATATCCGCTGAATATTGCCATTACCTTCATTTATATAATTCATTTTAATAAGATATGTTCCATTTTCAACATTTTGAATTGCATATTGTAATTGAAGAGAATCGTCATTTTCGAAAAGACTGTTTTGTTCTTCGTATGTCACTTCATCTTCTTCACGTAAGGCATACCTATAAGACATTTTCTTACTATTATGGCACGCTATACGGTATGTGTTGTCACGTCCCGCTGTTACTATGCTGTGCTCATTTCTTCCCAAAACATCTCTTTCCAACTCGTTTAGAAATGACAAGGCATAAAATGCAGGTTTCTTGATATTATCTCTAGTTATTAGTCCTGAATCTCCGCTCAAAATTCCGGACGCATCATGAGACTCTGAGTAGATATCCGTTCCGTGCCAGTGTGCCAGAACATTAACCTTATCCATGGTTTCAATACAATCGCGCATAATAAATGCTGCACTGGCACAACTATCATTCAGTCTATTTCTATTTGACATAGTGAAGTTCCATTCTGTTACAAATATATTAGGAACATCAAAATCCGCTTCATTCATGTACTGTTTAAACATATCAATTTGATTAGATATGAAATGAGTATCAAGAGACTTCTTAATAGAGTCTCCATCCTCCCAATCATTCATAATGTAATTAAACGAGTATACGGATATAAAATCAGGTCTTATATTCCTGTTTGACCAATGCTTTAACGCTTGCTTTATTATAGTTTTCTCATATCCAAGCGCAAATCCCGCTCCGCCAACATTTATATTTGGTGAAAGTTCCTTTAATATACGATAGCCATTTTCAAAGTTATTATAATACCAACTATCTTCATTATGAATTTTAGTTCTTGGATCATGCCAAAGTTCAAAAAACCACTTTTCAACTTCAACTGCACCGTATCGCTTTTTCAAATGTTGTGCAAG
>JBKEBP010000161.1:0-2777 GCA_047973235.1 Suipraeoptans sp.
AGTAAAATACAATTAGCTGATGATTCTGTTTGCACTTCGTTACGCATGTTTTATAAATTGAAAAGATTTGTTTCGGCTACGAGTTCTTTTGATATAAAACAACTTACACCGGAGACAAATCTAAAAGATGTTTTTCCTTTAAGAAAAAGGAGAAGGCGGGTTAAAGCTTTAGAACATTATTTAGGATTTAGGCTGGACTTATTGGCTCCGAATCGTATCCTTCTGATATTTCTGAGGGCCCTGTTCTTCATTGGGATTTTGAATTTATCTTCTTCTGTCATTGTTGGATTGATAGTTATGTCTTTAGCTACTTTGGGTTTTTATCTGGCTTTTACATTTGGTCGAACTCTATGCTATGATACGGTTCGCAATTTAATAGAAGATCAGGTTTTGTATAATTATCTTAAGATGAGAGAGGGTGAAGAAACGGTTAACAGAAGAGAGATAGAAAAATTATTGAATAGGCATTACTGTGGGATAATGTGTGTAGATAAGAATGAATTGTCGCAAATCCGGTTTTAGATTCACTTTTTGGATATTTTATCTTTAATAAATAACATTAGATTATGAAAAAGAATAAGGATGGTAGAATAATTTTAGAAGGTGATGATGTAGAAGATGTTTTGGATATTCTAGATAATGTAGAGGATAGTCTCGATATCAAATTTGAGGATTCGGAATTACTGAATATTAATTCGGTTGATGCACTTATTAATGCTATTTTGCAAAAAATAGAACTGGAAGATGTAGATACTTGCACCTCTGCTCAGGCTTTCTATAAATTGCGGGCAGCAATCAGGGAAACCCAGTCGTTCGATATAAAACAGTTGACACCAAATACTCGGTTGTGTGACCTTTTTCCTTCTTCGTACAGGAAAGAGCAAGTCTTAGGATTAGAGAAACATCTGGGAATTAGCTCTTATTTGCTAGGAATTAATCCTTATCTGTTTGTCGTCTTGTTTATTGCTTTTTTTGTTTCATTATTTTTTATTCTAGCCTCTCTAAATACTTGGCTTGGAGTTGCTGGATTAGCCTTGTCTATTATTGGATTCTCTGTTGGTGACGAATACGGGAAGAGTCTGCAATACGCAACAGTCAGAGAATTCATAGAGAAACAGATGGTTCGTAGTAATTATACCAAAATGAGAAGAGATCAGAATACAGTGAATAAAAAAGAAATAAGGCGGATGCTGGAAAACGATTTTACAGAGTGGTTAGGTGTAGAGCATTCCGATCTGAAAAATATTTATTTCGGTTAAATATTACAATTATGGCTGTTAATCTGCACTAATTTGAGTATAGCTATACACATCCTTTGCTTTTTGTTTGTATCCTCAATTATAATATTGGATATATCCCGAAAGATTCTCAACAAGAAAGCACTATCTTTCTTGCTGATATTCTGTGCCGTTAATAGTATTTTATATATTTCTCTTATAAAGGCATGGACTTCCGCTGAAGACATTTCATTTGGTTTTTTAGGATGTTCGTTACTTATTTTCTTATCCCTGTATATATGGTTAAGAATACAAGTGATTCCCTGCTCCACAGATAAAGAAGTGACAACGAGAGTAAAGGTAGTCTATCAGGGCAGATCCCTCTTGATCTTATCTCTAGTCCTTCTTGTAGCCCAACTGATATTAGTGTTTTCTTATTATCAGTTTAATCCCCCTTTCCCTATTTGTGCCGATACATTCCGCAACAATAGCATATTGGCTTTTGCACTCATACTATTGACATTTCTGAACGGATTTTACAGAATACTTATATTTTCTACAAGGTTACGTATTGTCAGACGTATTGTAGTCTGTTGCCTCATTTGGATTCCCGTTGTAAATATATTCGTTATCATGTATTTATGCCGTATAGCATCTAATGAATACGACCACGCATGCAACAAGGCCTATAACGAAAACGTGCGTAAAGATTCGTCGGTTTGTGAGACTAAATACCCGTTACTAATGTTGCATGGAGTTGGCTTCCGCGATTATAGCTATATAAATTACTGGGGGCGCATACCCAAAAATCTGCTAAAGAACGGAGCCAGCGTCTATTACGGACATCAGCAGGCATTTGGTACAATAGAGGGTAACGGGCAAATGATCAGAGAAAAAATATTAGATATAGTTGAAGTTACAGGTTGCGAAAAAGTAAATATCATCGGTCACTCTAAAGGAGGACTCGATGCCAGATATGCGATAAGCACACTTGGTATGGGTGAGTATGTAGCCTCTCTGACCACTATTTCGACACCACATCAGGGTAGTGCTTTAGCCGATTATGGAAATAAGCATGTTTCAGATAAATTATATAGGTCTGTTGCAAAATTTTTCGATAAATATTTTCTGAAAATTGGTGATGAAAATCCTGATTTCTATACAGCAACACGCCAACTGACAAAAGAATATTCTGTTGAATTTAATAAAAATACCCCCGATCAGGATGGAGTGTTTTATCAAAGCTACATGTCTCTGATGAAAAACTGTTTTAGCCACAGTTTGCTGTCCGTTCCCTATCTGATAATGTGTTTACATGATAAGAAGAATGACGGTCTCGTTACGTTGGATTCAGCTCGGTGGGGAGAGTTTCGGGGCGTCTTCGAGAACAAGAAGCGCAGAGGTATTTCACATGGCGATATGATAGATATCACACGGGGAAATTATAAGGGTTTCGATGTAATTGAAACGTATATAGATATTGTTTCGGATTTGAAAAACAGAGGATTCTAAAATTAATATACTACTCTCTATCTTTATTTGTTGTGTTTTAGACATTCG
>JBKEBP010000230.1:0-37346 GCA_047973235.1 Suipraeoptans sp.
ATTTACAATAGTATAATATATTCGAAATAAATGCAAATATAAATAAAATACACATAAAACAACCAAATACCATAATAAATGCATACAAAATATTAATAACACAAAAAAATACAAACGCGCATAACGCACATGTAACACACATTACATATAATTAACATTATTTGTAATTATATAAAGGAGAAGTGCGTCATGAAGGTTTTTATATATGAGTTTCTTCTATATGTATTACACAGATATTTGCAGGAATGAATAACTATATCCAATTTAGTTGATTGACTTCAACAGACAAATATGAAATGGAGAGTAAAGACCTAAGGAGGTAAAGTTAATGAGAAAGGCAAAACGAATTATCGCTCTATTACTAGCGTTGCTGTTACTTGGTACTTCAGACACATCTTTGTACCAGGTTCTTGCAGCAGAAGGTGAGGATGCATTGCAAGATGAAGTAGTGGACGATGGTACCACTGAAAACGATGACCTAGGAGAAGGTCAGGAGGAAGGTCAAGACGAAGAAAGTGGAACAGATGGAGATATCATAGGTCAGGAAGCAAATACATTCTCAACCTTGGAAAGTGATTTGATTACCACACTGGATGCGACAGAAGAAACGAAAAATTTCGATATGGAAGTTTGGATAGAAAGCGAGGACTCAAACAAGACGTATACTGTCAATTCGGGCGGACAATTTGTTTACAACATAGGTTTTAGTGTTCCGGTTATCACGGATGGGACATACACAAAGTCTACAATTACATTACAATTACCGGAGTGGCTTTCTGTTATTGCAAAAGCAACATCTGATGGGGGTATCAATAATTTAGATGTATCGGGTGGTGCGGTATCTTCTGTAATATATTCAGAAAGAACGAGAATGCTTACAATTAATCTTTCGCCTACATTTACTGCAGGAACAGGTTATACAGTGTCTATTGGTATGCAGACGAATAACTTTACAACACCTGATGATACAACCGTAATATTAGAACCAAATTTTACCGGGGAAGCGGTAGTAGTTTTAAGTGATGGTGAAGATACATCGAAGAAAGTTAATGTAATCGGTACAGTTAGCCAGGATGATCTAAGTACTCTAAAAATAAACTCAGACGATGGATGGAAAGTAAACAAGACTGCAACAAGTACAACTACTAACGGAGATGAGTTTACAGTACAATACAAGCTTGAGGTTTTAAATACAAATGAAAATAAGGATCTGACATCAACAGAACGTGAAGGTAGATTAGACTTAGAAAGTATGATTTTAACAGATATACTTCCTACCGGATTACCTGATGGAGGTGGAGCGACTGGTCTAAGTATAAGATTAGAAGGAAGCAGTTCGGCACTTATAGCAGGAACGGATTATGTTGTAAATAAATCCGGAGATGTTATAACGGGATTTACTTTGACTGATAAGATGAATTTAACTACACAGCCAAGTATTAATGGTGCTGTCCCGGCAGGTAAACCAACTAATACTACATATATAGTGCAAGTAACATATCCTAGAGAGCCATATTTGACTGAAAGTAATGCAGAGACGCTCATTGAATACACACTTTTAAATAATGCTAATATTAAATATACGTTGCTAGGGAAAAATGAGAATGGTAATTCTACACAGGCAACTACAACATATAGTGGATGGGAAACTAATCCGGAAAAGTATAATTTAATAGTAAAAAAATATGCAGTAATTGATGGGGATAGATATCCACTTGACTATCCGCTAAGTACAGCTAAGTTTACATTATATAGTGATGCTAATTGTACTATTATTGCGACAAATTACGATAAGACAGTTTCTGCGGGTTCAGAGCAAGAAACAAATAACAATGATACGGTTACTTTTAGAGATTTACGTTACGGAACGTATTATTTGAAGGAAACAGGGTCGATCTCAGGACTTGCAACACCAAATTCTTCATGGTCAATTCCGGTAATTATATCTCAAACAGGCGTAGTAACTATCGGAAACACCAGCTATAAGGCATCAATTGAGAATAATATTGTTGTTGTTGTTGTTGTTGAAAATGAAGCTGAGAGTGTAGGAAATGTATCATTTATCAAAAAAGGTATTAATTCAGCAGGAATAACCGGAAATCTAAGTGGTGTTACATTTACATTAACTAATAAAGTTGCACCGTATAATGATTATACCGTATTGTCTGATTCGAATGGAAATGTATCATTTATAGGAATCCCTGTCGGCAATTATACATTGTCAGAGAGTGGTGTAGGTAGTAATAATCCGGACTTTACAGTTAGCTCTAAAACTTATGATATAACTGTTGAAGCATACAAAATAACGAAACCTGTATTGGATGGAGACAATACATTCTTAAATGAATCTAATAAAGGTACGTTCAGCTTTACTAAAATTAAGGAAGTTACTCCATTAGGACAAAATGAATGGCTATCAGGAGCGAAGTTTAAAGTATTTGGTCCATATGCTACTGATGCACCTATATCTGAAGCACAGGTAATAATGGATAATAAATACGTTGCGGAACTATCATCAGTAAATAATGGGTTAGTGCAATCACAAGCCTTGACAGAGGGATACTATTGGGTAATTGAAACTGAAGCACCAACCGGCTACTCGATTATTGCAGAAGAGAAGGTTTTTTGTATTCAAGTGGTCAAACAAACAAATAATAACAAAGTTGGTGGTGTTGAAAAGACGGTTAAAAACCGCCGATTGGTTAATTTTACTATTAAGAAAAAAGGAGTCTTGGGAGAAAGTAGTCTGTATAGTGAGGAACTGGCAGGAGCTGTTATAAAGATTTATAACAGTGAAGCAGAAGCAAATAACGACAGTAATGCTATAGGAACATTGACTACTTATCTGGATAGTGCAAATTCTTCTACTTCTAATGTAGTACAATTGGTTCCGGGTACTTATTGGTACAAAGAGATTTCAGCTCCAAGTGGATACTCACTGCCTAATCCTAATACGGCTTAATCATTTGATATAGCTAATGATGGAGCAACGACTTATCAACTAACTGTTAATAACACAAGTTCCGGTGGTAGGTTTACAATTAAGAAGGTGGATTCGTTTAGCAGCACTACAGCACTAAATGGAGTAAAATTTGGTATTTATTCTGATGCATCTGCTACGACTAAGGTAGGCGAGATGACTTCCGGATCAGATGGTATTGCCACATCACCAATACTTTCTGCCGGTACGAATTATTATTTAAAGGAAATCAGTACAATTAATGGGTATTTATTGTCGGATACTATTTATGGACCATACTCGTTTAGTGCAGGTACAGAAAAAGCATATAGTGAGTTTAGTGGTGGCATTGGAACTATTACTAATGACAAATCAGTTAGTATGACTATCAGCAAATACGATAGTGTTACGAAGGATTTAATTACTAGTAACTATAGCAGTTTTAAGTTTCAATTATATGATGCTGCTACAGGAGGAAATGCTGTAGGTACTGAACAGACATTATCAAGTAATGGAACGGTTACGTTTTCAGGCTTAAAACCAAATACCACATATTATATAGAAGAAACTAGTGTCGCATCATCATATATATTACCAACCACGAGATTTGCAATCACTACGCCTAATTATGCAACAAATGGAGCAACTACAGGAACGTCTAGCATTAATAATGATAGAAGACCGAGAATTTCTATATATAAAACAACTGATATGGATACACAGACTACTGAACCAATGGCAGGAGTGAAATTTGATGTGTATGAGGTTGCTAAAGGGACAACCACTTTTGTGATATCAGAGGCAACAAAAAAAGGGACAACAAATGCAACAAATGCTTCGGGAACGGTTGAATTTGATTCGAATTTATTGAGCAGTAACTATACGTATTTCCTAGTGGAAGTTCTATCAGGTGATGATGTGTATGGATATACTGCAAAAACAGTTGGACCGATTAATTTAGCAGCTGGGGCAAACCAAGGCACTGCATATGCTGTTAATGCAAATGTCACACAAGTTGACAACACAGCAGATAAAGGAAAGTTTAAAATTAAGAAAGTTAGTGCTACAAGTGCAACAACTAATTTGGTTGCTACTTTTGATGTGCTTGATAGTAATAAACAACCAGTGGTTTATCCTACCGGACACGCAAATGCCGGAAGTGCAATGACAATTACTACAGGTTCATCAGATGGAATAGGAGAATCTTTCTGGCTAGCTGCAGGGACATATTATTTACGTGAAACAAGCGTAACAGGTGATTATACTGTTGGAACTACAGATATCGAAGTTACTGTGACAAAGGGTAAAACAGATGTAACACTTGTAGATACTCCAATAACTAATGCTCCAAAAGGTGAATTAATAATTAATAAGAAGTCGATATTTAATGTATATACTCAAGCAGGCGAAAGTGTATCTGACAGCAAAACAATATATGATTTAACGGGAATGTCATTTAAGATTTATGTAAGCACAGGAAGCGCTAATAAAACGAGTGATTTGTCAAAAGACCCGGTACAGATGATTAATATGACTTCGAATGCGTCAGCAACCAGTATGAAATTAGATGCGGGTAAATATTGGATTGAAGAAATTGTACCCGTAGGATCAAACTATGTAGCTATACCTGTATTTGAAGTTACTCTGGCTGCAGGCGAAAGTTTGGTTGTTGAAAATCCTGCAAGTACCGGACTTCCGGCAGGTGATGGAGCAGTTTATAATGTTACAAGTGATGGAAAGATTAGAATATTTAAAACAGATTTACTTGGTAATGCATTAACTAACCAAGCCAGTTTTGAACTATATATTGTAGATAACACTAATGGTACTGAATATACTATTAATAATAATCCGGTTAAGCTTTCAAAAGTAACAAATCCGACAAGTTCGGCAAGTGCTGCAGATGATTACCTATATACCGGAACCGCCGGAACAAATCAGGCACTTTCAAAGGATATTCCTGCAGGAACTTATTATCTGAAAGAAATATCTGCACCATTAGGCTACGAGATCCTGAACGAATGGACAGGACCAATTATCGTTAAAGAAGGTGGAGAGACGCAGGTAACTGTAAAAAACAATCCACTTGATAATACAGGAGTAAAGTTCGACTCAACCGGCAATCCACTTGCGGGTGCTTATATAGGTGCGTTCAAATCAAAAGAAGATGCGGAAGCATTTAGAACTTTAATATTCACGAGTTACTATGATATATCTACAGGTAAAGTCAAGGATAGCTTTATCACGAAACTATTAGCAGGTGATTTTGACAGTTATTTATATACATATGCAGTTACGACAACGGCTTCAGGTGGTAATATTCCGTTTATTAAGCCTTTTGAAGCTAGTAAGACATATTACATTATGGAAATCACTGCTCCAACGAATTTCGCATGGGATTCCAGCATACATGAAGTGACAACGGGAACAGATGGTTTGATTGAAGACACATTAACAATTACCAATTATCCGGGGTGGAGAATATTTGTACAAAAGAACACTATCGTAGATGGTGAGACGGTATTTGTAAATGGTGTTGAATTTAATGTATATCAAGCTATAAGTGACGATTCCGGAGAATATGTTAGTGGCTCTAACAAGTATATAAAGGGAGCTCATGTCGCAACAGGCGTTTCGGGGTCTAATGGTACGGGTGGATATATTTCAATTCAGCTCCCGCAAGGCATGTATATTATAGAAGAAAACACAAGTAATATGCCAAATGGAATTGCGGCACCAAGTTCGGGCGTGACATACAAAGTTATTGAGCTTAATACTGACAGTCGAACAATTGTAAATGAGAATTCAACACCTGATGCTACTTTTACTAATGACACAACTTATACATTTTTCAAAATGAGAAAAGTGAAAAGTGATAATTTGACTTCAGGTCAAGCGGTTACATTTACGCTTCAGAAGAAAAATGAAAGTGGAGTTTATGTAAACTACTATTATGATCATGATTTGGATTCTGAAACTGCTCCTATTATTTATACTGTTACAACAATAACTTCGGGGTATGTGAGTTCGATATTACTGCCATTAGGAGACTATAGGTTAATAGAAGGTACTGTACCAGCAGGATATGAGAGATTACCTGATGATGCATTGCAGTTTACGCTGGAAGCAGGTGTGGTACATTATGTTCAATACAGTAATGATGTTTCAGGAGCTATAACAATCAATACAAATGAAACAAAAACGGATGATATAGTTGTAAATAAAAAACAGGGAAATCTTACACTTAAGAAGGAGGGCTGGTTTAAGTGGTCTGATGAGACAAATGACCAAGAAAAACTTGCTGATTTAGCCGAAGTAGGATTTTCATTATATAAAGCTCCTGATAGTGCTGACAGCAGCACGACACCGGTTATAACCGGAACGGCGGCATATAGTGGAACTACCGGTTCCGGTGGGACGTTAACTATTAGTAATATTAACACCGGGAAGTACTGGTTGGTTGAGACGAGTAATTCGAATACGGGTTATTCAATTACCAATCCTGTAGTAATTGGACTTGTTACCATAGACTCAGGTCAAACCAACAGTTACTATACGACAAATCCAATTAAGAATTATATTAATTATGGTAAGGTGAAAATTAAAAAGGTCGACTCAGTTAATGGAGACGTACTCAGTGGGGTGGTATTTGGATTATATACTAAATCCGGTGACGATTATAACGAGTACAAGATTAACAATTCTCATGTAACGTTTACTACAGGAGATAATGGCATAGCACTTTCGCCGGTAGTTCCTGAAGGAACATACTATGTAATGGAAAAAACGGCATTAGCGAATTATACAGCAAGTACTGAGATAAAAGAAGTTACGATAACAGGAAGTACGATTTACGATCTGACAACAAGTGCTTTTAGGAATACTAAAAATTATAAGCTTCAATTTAAGAAAACAGATGTAAACACGGGAAGTGGAGTTGCGGGTGCAATATTTGCTTTGTTTGATACACAGGATAATGCAACTAATGCAGTATATACAAATGATTCCGCTATTAGTAATTTAACCGGTATTATTACATGGGGTACAACAGCGGGAACAGATGGCTTATGGACAACGGAGACCCTTACCCCTGCATCCGGTACACAAAAGTATTATTTAAAGGAGCTAAAAGCACCAACAGGGTATGTGTTAAATGCTGATGTGAAAGAAATAATAATTACCTATGATATGATTACCGGTACTACAACACCAACTCTTATAAACCTGACCAATGGTACTATTTCGAATATACCGAAAGGCAAAGTTAGAATTCAGAAAGTTGGTAGATGGCAAGGAGTAGATGATACAGAAACGAAAGAAATAGTATTGTCAGGTGTACGCTTTGAGTTATATAAAGTTTCGGGTACAGGTGTTAGCCATACATCCGGTGCAAGTGTGGATGCAACAATTACTACAGACGATAATGGTTTTGCGGAAGGTCCTGCTAATGGACTTGACGCAGGATGGTATGAAGTCGTTGAAGTTTCTTTTGATGGATATGCAGCTGTGAGTTCAAAATGGGTTGAAGTTAAAGATAATCAGACAAATACCTCACTTACGGGCGACAATAAAATTGTTAATTATCCAAATAAGGCTAAATTTACATTAGATAAGTATGATGGAAGTTCAACAGCAACAGCTTCTGCATTAACAAGCCTTGTAGGTGCAAAATTTAAACTTCAAAAGAAAAATGCTGAAGGAGTTTATATTGATGTAGGTGGAGCTGATGGTGCTATTGTAATAAGTAAAGATGCTAACACGGGCAGTACTACATATGAATCAGGATATTTAGAAAGTGGTGATTATCGTCTAATTGAGACTCAGGCTCCGACGTCTATAGAAGTTAATGGCGTGACTATATCGTTTGCACTTGATGAAACACCTATTGATTTCAAACTTGTAGATGGAACTACTATCTCAATAAAGGCTTATAATAGCCCTAATGGAAATATTAAACTAACTAAGACAGGGAAAGATGCAGCAAATATTTCTGAATATATAAATGTTGCTAAGTTCCAGTTACTTGACAAGGATAAAAATGCCATTTCCGGTACTATAATAGATGGATCTGTTACAACTATAACCGGTGGAGTTTATGAATGGACGAATCTGGATCCCGGAACGTACTACATTCAAGAGATGGAATCATCGGCACTATCTGCGCTTGGTTATGCACCATCTACAGTGCTCAAAGAAGTAGTCATAAGTTCAGGAAAACTAATATCAGAGATTACTAGTATTAGTGACATAACAGAAACGGCAGAAATTGTTAATAATGCTAATCAAGGACGCATACTAATTACTAAGTATGGAGAAGACAATACTACAAAATTAGCAGGTGCTGTATTTGAAATTTACGCAAAGGGTGCAGAACAAATTCCAGCCAATGTTTTGGACACAGTAACAATTACAGAGGCAGATACAGGCGCACTATCTAAATTATTGCCTGCGTCTGACACCGGAATAACATATACCGTCAAGGAAGTAAAGGCACCTACAGGGTATACGCTTGATGAAAGATTTAGTGCTGACTACCCTCTTGAGAAAGATGTTGTTGTAAAGGCTTATCATACTCCAACAATGAGTACGGGAAGTAATAGTATAACTTTCAATAATTTGGAATTGACAAGTGTCAAAGGAATAGACGGTGTACTGATTAAACAAGTCAAGAACGATGCGTTTGGCAACGAAGATATAAGTAAGGATGTATTACAAGAGTCTACAGCGGCGACAAGTTTATTAAAGGATGATTATTCTGTTAATTATAGACTGGGTGGATTTGCAAATGGGGACAATGTTACCAAAGCATCAGAGTTTTATATTACAGATGAAGGATTTTCGCTTTATTCACTAAATGAAAGCGGAGAAGAAAATATAATTCCATTTAGCGCGACTAATGTAGATTACTATTTCAAAAATATTACTATATTGCGTGCCGTTAATGTGGATGCAGATACAGAAGAACCTAAGATAAGTGCTGAAGTCCATGTTAAGTATAAAGGTGATACCGGTTACACATTAGTTAATACCGGAACACAATTAAATGATTTATCAACCGGAAATCAAACGGTACAATTGGATAATGCAGGCACGGTTATAGGAGTCAAAGTAGTATACAAGAATGTTGCCGAAGGATTCACAACAGATGGCGTTGTATTTAATGTAGTATTTCCACAAAGAGATTGGTCCACTGCGGATGATAAAGAAGTCCGAGTAATCAAAAACAATGCTTCTATATATTTTAAAGAAGATAAAGTAGATGAAAGTGGAAATGTTATAGGTTCCGGGAATATTACCAGCTTAGATTCCAATACAGTTGTATCTTATATTCCAAGTTATAACTCTACCTTACCACAGGTAAGCCTTGGTACTAAGATAACAACAAGAAAATCAACTTATCTGGCAGGCGATTCTATCGGACTGCAGGCTGTTGTAACGAATCAAGTTGTAGATAATCAACATGAGAATTTTGAAAACATAGTTGTGTCAGTTAAGATGCCGGCATATACAGAGTTAGTTGGTAGTTTAGAAACGGGATTTAAAGTTACAATAGACGGGGTTACACTTGTGTATGGTGTTGATTTTGAGATAATTCAAAGTACTGCAGTTCCTTCACTGAGCACGAGTGATTCGAGCGGAGATAATTCTCCGGATAGAGATGATTTAAAGGTTGCAATGTATACATTTGTCTTTGCAGATAATGTTGTTCTTGAACCGGGACAAAGTATTAATATAGACTATACCGGTCAAATAAGCTATAACAGAGCTTCAGACATCAATGCACTAGTAACGGTTGGATACTTATCAAGTACGAAAGAAACACAGACTTCATTGGAGTCACCAAAAGGAATTAGTTTTATTCCTTATAATAATGAACCTCTACAAGAGGGAACAACCGATACGGATATAATTGATAATGAGATAAATGAAGAACTTAAATACCTTGAGAATACTGCAAATGCCGCAATTGGTGAAACAAATGCACTAAGGGTTGAGAAGCAAGTTAGTTCAGATGGCCAAAACTATAGCTCGTTAACGACTGCAAAAGTAAATTCGGACGGAACCATATACTACAAAATCACTTTATATAATTTGTCTTCTAATTATATAAGAAAGGCAAGTTTAATTGATGTATTACCATTCACCGGAGATAATTATACTATTAATGGTAATGATGGTTCGGTTGCAAGAAGTACAAATATTCCAACCGGAGAAGGTTATGATGGAGTATCTTATGAAAATGTGTATGCGGATACTATGGCGGGCGTGTCAACAACTCTATACTATTATAATAATCCATGGACATATGACTACTTAAATACTGCCAGTAGTGAAACAAGTCCTGTGAGGATGCTATATAGTGGAGCTTATATGAATAGTTGGGAATCTGTAGGTTGGAATACATCAGGTTCACCTGAGACTTCTGCAGTTGGTTTACAAGTTGATTTTTCACAACGTTCAACATACAACAGTTCTCAAGGACAAAATGTAAATGGACTGGAGCCATTCGGAAGTTATACATTCCATGTTGAAGTAAAGGCACCGGAGTTTACTTTTGATAAAGCAGAAGAGTATGAAGGTAAACTGATTGCGAACTCTATAGTTGCAGGTGCGCTTCGCTGGAGTGCAGGCGAGGAAGGAAATGTTGTTCAATCCGATAGAGTGCAGCCGACAGAGGTACTGGCAACAATTGAATTACCATCGGGATCTATAGGAGATTATGTTTGGTATGATAGTGATGGAGATGGAATTCAAGATAATGATGAAGCCGATGCGTCAGGAATAAACGTAAAACTAAAAACGACTAAGTACTATTTGACCGATGATAATAGTGTTGTTTCGAAAGTGACTACAAAAACTACAAAAACAAATCAAGACGGTTACTATATTTTTGAAGATTTAGCATGTAACTACCCAAGAGATGAAGTCGAAATTACAGACAATAATAGAGAAGACCCGAATAATTATATTGGAAATGTATATTATCGATATGAAGTATTGTTTGAATTACCAAGTGAATATACATTCACAAAGTCACTTGCAGGAAATAACGATGAAGTTGATTCCAATATTTTAAGTCTTGTAACCGAAGGTGGTAGTACATGGGGAACAACAGAGAGAGTCGAATTGACAGTTAGAGATGTTGATGGTCAACTCGTTCCGGAACACAATATGACTATTGACGCAGGTCTGGTAGAAGCATTTGAGTTGGGTGATAGAGTATGGATTGATTACAATAAGAATGGACTACAGGAAAATGGAGAACCTGGACTAGCTGGAGTTGGTGTTACTCTTTATAATGTGGATAGTGCAAACGGAACAATAGTTGATGCAGATGACTACATTGCAAAAGCAACTACTTCATTAGATGGGACATATCTATTCTCTCATTTACCGGCAGGCTATTATATTGTAAGATTTAATATTTCAGACTTACGCAAAACCGGTGGATATACCTTTAGGTATACATTTACAGAGCCGAATGTAAGTATTGGAATTAATAATTCGGATTCCGATGCACTAAATACTGTAGGAACAAATGATAGAATTAAGGATACGACTGTCATTAACTTGAGTAGAGAAGGGCTGGAAGATTCGAATCTGAATCCTGACTTAAGAAGCGATATGAGATGGGATGCCGGAGTTGTGGCGTATAGTGCGATAACAGGATATGTATTTGATGATGAAGACTATGATAACATACAGTCAATCGGTATTCCGCTTACCGGAACACTAGTTGAACTTTATGAGTATACACCATCAAACACAATTGGTTCTTTAGTGGCATCACAATATGTTGCAAGAGATGGATCTTATTACTTTGATAATTTAATATTTACAGGAACTGAGAAAAAGTATGCAATCAAATTTATTTATCCGAACAATTATGAAGGTGTTGATCCGAAAGTAGGAGACGACGATGATGTTGATTCTGAAGTTACTGAATTTGAGAAGAATCCGGATGGTACGGATAATAGAAACATTGGATATATTAAAGATGTGGTTGTTGAAAATGATTCTATCGTAACTAAGCAAGATGCAGGAGCTACCTTATATTCTGCAATTGGAGACTACCTATGGATAGATAGAAACAGAAATGGAAAACAGGATTCGGAAGAAACCGTTATCGTTGGTCGAAGAGTTGTACTCCAAATGAGAGAACTGGATCAAGAGACCGGACAATGGGGTGCGTGGACATATTATCATCAAACAGAAACCGATGAAAATGGACAATATTACTTTGGAAGACTAAAAAGCAGCAATTCATTGCAAAGACAATACAGGGTTGTATTTAACTTTAGCAATACTACTACGGTAACGCATTTAAATGCTCCTGATGCAGGAAAAGAAGAAGATTCTGATGCAATTGAAACATATCAATCAAACATCATTCCTAGCATTATAACTACATTGGAATCTAAAAATCTTATTGCTACATTTAATACACTAGAACAGCCAACATACTCACTTATGTCACATGATGACGGTGGATATGTTACCCAGTTTATTAAGCCGGGATATGGTGAGATAGATATGACGTGGGATGCCGGAATTGTTTTTGAAAAGGTAGCCGTAGGAGATTACGTTTGGTACGATGATGATAATGATGGTATCCAAGATGCAGATGAAATAGGTGTTGAAAATGTAAATGTTGTTCTCGAGTATAATTCGAGTGGTGATATACGAAACGAATCTGCTTGGGCAGAAATTGCCAGCATGAAAACAGACTACTATGGCAAATATTTATTTACTGATTTGACTCCGGGATATTATAGAGTTAAGTTCGAAATACCTGATGGATATAGGAGGACAAAGTATAATCAGGGTAATAATGCAGAACTGGATTCGGATATTTCAAGAGTTATTGATGGTAACTGGCTATCAACAGGTGCATTCTATTTGGAACTTGAATATGATTTGAGTTGGGATGCCGGAATATATAAGCCTGGGGTTCGACATGTCAGAGAAAATCAAACACGTACAAGAGAAAGAATTGTAAGAGTTGCAAATGTAAGAACAGGTGATAGCTCAAATCTCTTGCTTTGGACATTAGTAATGTTAGGAGCGTCATCAACACTTATTACACTAGGCGTTAAAAGAAAAAGAAGAAAAAATAGCATAAAATCAAAAAAGTTTTAAATTAGTTGTTTTTAATTAAAAATTTACTGATTTTGTAACGGGTATGTGACGAGCAGGCTTTAATATAAGTATAAAGATAAGACAATATTAGAGCAGCTTGTCACTGACTGTTAGATAAATATGAGGAGGAAATAGTATGAAAACAATTAAAAGAATAGGAGCATTAGTGCTATCACTTATGCTGATTTTAGGCTTAGTATTGCCAAGTGTTGAGAACGCAGATGCAGCAGAAATGCTCGAAACACCGGCAACAATAACATCTACACTTAGTTCAGACTATAATAGTTATGTTTTTACTGTAGAAATTAAAAATGCGTCTCTTGACTATTATTATCAACTTTATGATGATAGTGGTTTGGTTGTCAATACTACAAAACTACCCGCTGACGGAATAGTAGAAATCAATGATGTGGGAAATGATTATACTATTATTGTTTTTGCAGAGGACCCGTTAGACGAGGATGCTTTTTATTCAGAGCTACAAGCAAGATCAGAAGTATCACATCCTTATTCTGTATATTATTCATATGATAATGGTAATGGTAAGATAAAAGAAAAATTTGATGGTGGTGTAGTATATATTGGAGATAGATTGCTTTGGGAAGCTGATTATGAGATTTCTCGTGATGGAAAGATATATGAAATAGATGGTGCTGATTCTACATATATTGAATTTGGAACCTCTGAAGTTGTATTTAATTATAAACCTTATGACCCGGAATCAGTAGAGGCAGTAATTACTTATGTTGACACAAGCGGCAAGGTTATAGGTGATGGTCAAAAAGAAACATTGGAGTATTACGGTGGGGACGTAACCCTCACTTTGCCTCAAACATTAGAGATAGAAGACAATGGCGTTAAGTATACTTACAATAAAGTAACAAGAACTGATGAAATTATATTAAATTATAGCAGCTCAAAAATTAATTATGAAATAGAGTATCGATTGGAAGAGGAAGAACAAACGGGGCCATTCACGGTTTATGTTTCGTATATTGAGGAAGGCTCAAATGCTACATTGAGTAGCTTAAAATATACAATTGATCCACTTAATCCTTCGACTCACATTATACCAACTCAACCTGCAAGTTTCGAATCTTTAAGAAATGGTATATATTCATATTATGAAGTGGTTGATGCTAGTTCGCTGGATATTACTGTGACAGACTTTAATGTAATAGATTACAATATAGTATACAAGAAAGTTGCAAGTGATGAGCCATATACATGGACAGTAACTATGATGGACGCAACAGGTGAAAGACCTATAGCAATAAAGACGGCAAGATATACTGTAAAACCTGATATGACACCGGTGAGACATACGGTTGAATCTATAATTCAAGATGAAAATGGAAACAATTATGTTTTGACTAAAGGTTATGAGAAAGAGTATACACACACCTATGGAGATGATGAGAAACAAGGTCGTACTTTAATAGTATATTATAATCCTGTGGGACGAGATGCTGAGCTTGAATATGAAGTAACAGTACAGTATAGAAATGTTACAACAGATGAAGTGTTTAATGAAAAAACGGTTATGGCAAGTGCGGGCGAAACTTTAGAAATTGATTTACCTGCGGAAATAGAAACAGAGGATACAACATTAGTAAAATTATCCGGCCAAGGCGACATAAATAATGAAAATGTAGTTTCTCATAGTTATTATAGCCCAAGAAGAAATTATATTTTGTATTACAGAGATATAAATGATATTCAAAATTTAGATTCTGTAGTGTACACAATTAATCCTATCGATGTTGTAAATGAAACAATTGTTGGTGAAGATAATCCTAATGCAGATATTTTGACAGCACTTCAAGTGACATCAGGTGCGGCGGGAGAAACATTGACTGTAGTTAGTAATGAAACAACGGGTGAAACAACTACATATACTGAAGAGGGTGTTCCGTTAGCAGATAGTATTGACCAAGATGACGAAGAAGTACCACAGGCAAAAGGCCAAACAGCTTCAGTAACAAGCAGCACACCATTTGTAGTAGGTGGAATAATAGCAGGACTTCTTATTTTAGGACTTATATTACTATTTCTTAAAAAGAGAAGACAAGCTACAGTAGTAAACGATACAGATGACATAAATATATAATTAATGTGATATATAGAGTATTTTTCTACATGAGGTACAGGAGTCGGCTTTTAGCTGGCTCTTGTTTGTTTCTTTTTATAATTATTTTCAAATATTTCACTTTTGGGGCTTATAAAGTATGATAAAATAATGATATTAGAAAAATAAGGAGGGATTTTTTGAGAAAACTACTAAGAGACAAATCAAAAGAAGCCATCACCTCTGTTATGCCAATTATCTTAATTGTCATTGTACTAAGTATCACAATTATACCTATAGACGCCGGCGTGATGATACTGTTTCTATTTGGGGCGATGTTGCTAATAGTGGGCATGTCGCTGTTTACTCTTGGCGTGGATATGTCAATGATTCAAATGGGGGATGGCATAGGGGTGCAGATGTCTAAAGCAAAGCGTATGATTATTCCAATAATATTATGTTTTGTTCTGGGCGTTATAATTACAATTGCAGAACCTGATCTAACGGTTCTTGCATCTCAAATCCCATCAGTTCCTAATATAACGCTTATTATTTCGGTTGCGGTAGGTGTGGGGATATTTCTTGTAATTGCATTTCTAAGAATTTTGTTTCATATCAAACTTTCATTATTACTGTTTGTATTTTATGCTTTGGTATTTATACTGGCATATTTTGCCCCAAATAACTTCGTGTCGGCAGCATTTGACGCCGGAGGTGTTACGACGGGACCGATTACAGTACCTTTTATCATGGCCTTTGGTATTGGTCTAGCAACGCTTAGAAGTGATAAGAATTCATCCAATGATAGTTTCGGGTTGGTTGCATTATGTAGTATTGGGCCGATTATAGCGGTTTTGTTGCTTGGTATATTTTACACACCGGACTCGGTTGCACATGAAAGTGTATCGGCTAGTGTATCAACAACGTATGATGCAATGCAAGCGTTTAGGGTAGAACTGCCACAGTACATCAAAGAAATTTCACTGGCTCTTCTTCCTATTACGATTATATTTGCATTATTTCAAATTATATTCAGGAGGTTCAGACGCTCGAAAGTCAGGAAAATAATTATAGGTTTTGTTATTACATATATTGGTCTGGTTCTGTTCCTAACAGGTGTTAATGTGGGATTTATGCCAATGAGTGAATTGATTGGCGGAGAATTAGCCACCGGACCCACCAAATATGCTCTTATACCTATAGCTATGGTTGTTGGTTACTTTGTAGTAGCTGCAGAGCCTGCAGTACACGTTCTAAAGACACAAGTTGAAGAAATATCTAATGGTATGATTACACAGAAGTCAATTGGACTTGGATTATCAATAGGTGTGGCATTTTCAGCAGGATTATCAATGGTAAGAGTGCTGAGTGGTATATCTATCATGTGGTTTCTAATACCCGGGTATTTGATAGCATTAGTACTCAGCCTTTATGTACCACCTATGTACACAGGAGTTGCTTTTGACTCAGGTGGTGTAGCCAGTGGCGCTATGACTACGACATTTCTACTTCCTCTTGCTATGGGAGCATGTGAGGCAGTAGGTGGTAATATTATGACGGATGCATTCGGTGTGGTTGCACTTGTTGCGATGACTCCACTTATTACCATTCAATTACTTGGTTTTTTGCAGAACTTAGAAGAAAAGCGAGTAGAAGGAATTTGCAGCGTAAACTCGAACAAACCAACGATGTTATTATATATTATTAAGGAAGGATGATTATGGCTAATAATATGGAATTAGATAGAAAGCCTATGTCGTTACTCATTTCCATAGTCGACAGAGGTGCAGGAAACACATTGATGAAGCGTTATAGCGATTACACTCTTCGAGTTAATACGCAGTGCGCAGCTGAGGGAACAGCGTCATCATCAATGTTAGAGGATATTGGTGTTGAATTAAATGAAAAGGACATACTGTTTAGCCTGGCACCAACTCCGCTTATAGATACTATAATGATTGAGTTCAATAATATGAAGCTTGAAAAGAAGATTAAAAGTAGTGGAATTATTTTCTCAGTAGGACTGGAAGCTATAAATAGTCTTCTTGCTATGGTCATAGATGAAACTTCAAATTTTGATGAGCTTAGCAAGGAACAGATGGAAGAGGTGAAATATATGAATCAGAAGACTTCAAATAGTCTAATAATATTAGCTGTTAATCAGGGATACACCGATGATCTGATGCAAGTTGCCAGAAAAGCAGGTGCAACAGGTGGCACTATTGTAAGAGGCAGATGGTCTGATGGTGGTATGATGGAAGAGCACCATGGTATTACTCTTCAAGAAGAGCGTGAGATGGTATTCATATTAGCCTCAGAGATTAGTAAAGCTAATATTATGAATGCGATTAATGAGAATTTCGGATTAATGAAGGAAGCTAATGGCCTGATTTGTGCAGTGCCTGTGGATCAGGCGATAAAATTCTAGGTGTCAAGATAAAAAGCTTGACACCTACTCTTTGTTATTATATTATAAACAAGGTGATTATATGAATGAATTATTAGAACAGAGCTTATTATATGACTTCTATGGTGAGCTTTTAACAGATAAGCAAAAGGAAATATTTGAGAGCTTTGTACTTGACGATTTATCGCTGGCAGAGATTGCTGAGGATAGCGGTATAACACGTCAAGGCGTTCATGATATGGTTAAGAGGAGCATCAAAGCACTTAAGGGGTATGAAGACAAGCTTCACCTCGTAGATAAGTTTCTACTGATAAAAGATGATATAAAGAGTCTTAGTGAGTTGATTGAAGCAAGTAATGAAACGAAAATTTCGAAAGAATTGTCGGATGAAATAGAAGACATTCTTTCTAGAATATCAAGGGAGTTATAGGATGGCATTTGATAGTTTAACCGAAAAACTGCAAAGTGTATTTAAAAACCTGCGAAGCAAGGGACGATTAACCGAAGGCGATGTTAAAGAAGCTCTTAAAGAAATCAAGAGAGCTCTACTAGCAGCAGATGTTAGTTTTAAAGTTGTTAAAGATTTCATCAAGAAGGTTGAAGAACGTGCTATCGGACAAGACGTAATGAATGGTCTTAATCCCGGTCAGATGGTTATCAAGATAGTTAATGAAGAATTAGTTGAATTGATGGGTTCTGAAACTACAGAGATACAATTACAACCGGGAAGCTCAACTACGGTTATTATGATGGCAGGTCTTCAAGGTGCAGGTAAGACCACTACTACAGCAAAACTTGCTGGGAAATACAAACTAAAGGGTAAGAAACCGCTTCTTGTTGCTTGTGATATATATAGGCCGGCTGCTATCACGCAACTACAGGTTAATGGCGAGAAGCAAGGTGTTGAAGTATTCTCTATGGGAGATTCACACAAGCCGGTTGACATAGCAAAGGCTGCTCTGGAGCATGCTAAAAAGAATAATAACAATATAGTGATACTTGATACGGCAGGTCGTCTTCATATAGATGAAGAAATGATGGATGAACTTAAAGAAATTAAAGATGCCGTAGAAGTCCACCAGACTGTACTTGTAATAGATGCAATGACAGGTCAGGACGCAGTAAATGTTGCAGCTGATTTCAATGATAAAATCGGTATAGATGGAGTCATTGTCACCAAACTGGATGGTGATACCAGAGGTGGTGCGGCGTTATCTGTAAAGGCTGTTACCGGGAAACCTATATTATATGTAGGTATGGGTGAGAAATTATCTGATTTGGAACAGTTTTATCCGGATAGAATGGCGTCAAGAATACTTGGAATGGGTGATGTACTGTCTCTTATAGAAAAAGCAGAGGCCAGTATAGATGAAGAACAAGCCAAACGTATGAATGAAAAGCTTAAGAAATCTCAGTTTGATTTCGAGGACTTTTTAGAAAGCACCAAACAGATGAAAAACATGGGTGGTCTGGGTAGTATTATGAGTATGATACCCGGTATGGGTGGCCCTATGGCTAAGATGAAGGGTTTATCGGATGACCAAACGGATGCGGCTGAAAAAAACATGTCGCAAATGGAGGCTATGATATACTCTATGACTGTAGAAGAGAGACAGAATCCTGAGCTGTTGAATCCATCAAGAAAGCACCGAATAGCCAAAGGTGCAGGTGTGGATATAAGCGAAGTTAATCGTATGGTAAAACAGTTTAATGAAATGAAGAAAGTCATGAAAGGCATGAGCAAAGGTGGTAAAAGAGGAAAGATGAACCTTCCCTTTTAAACATAAATTTTAATAATAATATGGAGGAAATTATAATGGCAGTAAAAATCAGATTAAAAAGAATGGGACAAAAGAAAGCTCCTTTCTACAGAATCGTAGTAGCAGATGCAAGATCACCAAGAGATGGTAAATTTATCGAAGAAATCGGTACTTATGATCCTACACAAGATCCAAGCGTTTTCAATTTTAATGAAGAAGCAGCAAAAAAATGGTTAAAAACAGGTGCTAAACCTACTGAAACAGTTGGAAAGTTATTTAAAATTGCCGGAATCGAGAAATAATACGACAAGGTACATTTAAATTGAAAGAGGTGCGGTTTATGAAAGATTTAATAAACGTAATTACGAAAGCACTAGTCGACAATCCGGACGAAGTAGCAATATCCGAAAGAGAAGAAGACGGTGCAGTCGTATATGAAATCCGAGTGGCGGAATCCGACATGGGTAAAGTAATCGGGAAACAAGGTCGCATTGCAAAAGCAATTAGATCAGTTGTAAAAGCCGCTGCTGCAAAAGAAGGCAAGAAAGTAATCGTTGATATTATGGATTAACTATCTAGCCATGCATGTATAAGATAAAGGGGTCTTTGCAAGCTTGCTTGTAAAAGGCTCCTTTAGATTAGACATATACGGCGTTTAGCCGCAGCGATGATTTGCGAAGCAAATTAGGCCGAAGTACTAGGTTCGAAAGAACCTCACCAATTACTTCGACATGTATCGCATGTAAGTGTCTAAAGAACAGACACTAAATGCTCATAACGAAGCTGGCATGGCGCAGCAAAGGGAGACAAACATGGAAGATTTACTCAGAGTAGGCGTAATCTCATCAACACATGGTATCAGGGGTGAGGTTAAGGTATTTCCGACAACTGATGATAAGGAAGACTTTCTGGAATTTGATTCTGTGATTCTGGATACTAAACGTGAACATAAGGTGCTTGAAATTGAGAATGTAAAATTTTTCAAACAATTTGCTATACTCAAATTTAAAGGCATTGATAATATAAATGATATAGAAATGTATAAGGGAATGGACTTACTTGTTAAAAGAGGGGATACGGAACCTCTTTCTGATGATGAGTACTATTTCGCTGATTTACTGGGAATGAAGGTGTCCTCGGATGAGGGCGAAGAATTGGGTGAAATTGTTGATATTATAGAAACGGGTGCCAATGATGTATATGTGATAAAGGGACCTAAGTATGAACAACTTCTAATACCTGCTATTAAACCTTGTATTTTAAATGTTGATGTTGCAAATGGGAAGATGCTAATACATATCTTGGAAGGACTTATCTGATGAAGTTTCATGTGATGACATTGTTTCCGGAAATGATTACGGATACTCTTGGTTCGAGTATAACCGGTCGGGCTATTGAAAATAATCTAATTAAATTAGAGACTCATAACATTAGAGACTATGCATTTAACAAGCACAAAAGCGTTGATGATTATCCGTATGGTGGCGGGGCTGGTATGCTTATGCAGGCTGAGCCGGTATATAAGACTTATGAGGCCATTACAGCGGATATGACAAAGAAGCCCAGGTGTATTTATTTAACACCACAGGGAAGAACATTTAATCAGGATATAGCTGAGAACTTTGCCAAGGAAGATGAACTTATCCTACTTTGTGGTCACTATGAAGGAATAGATGAGAGGGTGCTTGAAGAAATAGTTACAGACAATATTTCGATAGGCGACTTTGTATTAACAGGTGGAGAACTGCCGGCGATGATGCTAATAGATTGTATTTCCAGATTGATTCCGGGTGTATTACATAATGATGCTTCGGCTCAGTTCGAAAGTTTTCAGGATAATTTGCTGGAATACCCACACTACTCAAGGCCGGAGATTTGGCATGATAAGCAAGTTCCTGAAGTGCTGTTATCCGGACACCATTTAAATGTAGAAAAGTGGAGAAGACGAGAATCGGTTATTAGAACTGCGAAGAATAGACCGGATTTGATTGAAAAGGCAGATTTAAGCGAGGAAGAAAGACAAATAGTAAAGAAAATGCTTGAAACAAGCGAGGAATTGTGATATTATAGCATATGTTGTGAAATGAGATGGTCCTCTGGTACAGAAGGTATTAAGAACGTCCGAATATTAAGGAGGCACAAACTAATGAATGAAATAATCAGAAATCTTGAAAAAGAACAAATTAAGAATGACCCGGGAGAATTCCACACAGGAGATACTGTAAAAGTTTACGGTAAGATCAAAGAGGGTAACAGAGAAAGAATCCAAGTATTTGAAGGTACTGTTTTGAAGAAACAAGGCGGTGGCGCAGGTGCTACATTTACTGTTAGAAAGAATTCAAATGGTGTAAGCGTTGAGAAGACATGGCCATTACATTCACCTAACGTTGAAAGAGTTGAAGTTGTCAGACGTGGTAAGGTAAGAAGAGCTAAACTTACATACTTAAGAAACAGAGTTGGTAAGAGAGCTAAGGTCAAAGAATTAGTAAAATAGTGATTACAAAGGACAATTACAAATCGTTTTTGTCCTTTTTCTTTTTATATGGAGTTAATATCGATGGATAAGGGTAAGAGCAAAAAATATAAAAGAGAACTAAAGAAGTATTATAAGAAGCAAAAGCAAGAGAAACGAAAAATCACTATAGACAGCAAGTTTATGGGGAAGCTGTTTAAATGGATTTTTCAAATAGGTGTCACTTGTTTGATTGCTTTTGTTTTGGTTACGTATTTTGGACAGAGGGTAAGCGTAATAGGAACTTCTATGGATCCTGTTCTTAAGAATGCAGACATTACTCTGGTTAACCGTATCGTGTATAATGCCTCCAGCCCCAAGCGTGGAGATATTATTGCTTTCAAACCGAAAGGGAACGACAACGCCCACTACTATATTAAAAGAATTATAAGACTTCCCGGAGAGACTGTTCAGGTAATTGAGGGAAGCATATACATTGATGATAAAAAGTTGGATGAAGACTATGAAACGACTACGATTAGAGACCTGGGTGTTTTAAATGAGAAGATGACACTTGCATCAGATGAGTACTTTGTTCTCGGAGATTCAAGGGGAAATTCAGAGGATAGTAGGAGTGCTGATGTAGGAAATGTTAAACGAAAGTACATATACGGTAAGGTTTGGTTTATCGTATCACCTTCGAAAAACTTCGGCTTTATACAATAGACGAATGGAGTTGCAAAAGTGAATAATAAAATGAACATCAATTGGTTTCCGGGGCATATGACAAAGGCTCTTAGGATGATGCAGGAGAATATTAAATTAATAGATTTGATTATAGAGCTTACTGATGCTAGGGTTCCACTTAGTAGTCGAAATCCCAATATAGATGAGCTGGGTAAGCATAAGGCCAGACTAATCATTCTGAATAAGGCTGACTTAGCAGAAGATGCAATGAATAAGAAATGGGAAGCCTATTTTGAAGAGAAGGGATACTATGTTGTATCCATAAATGCGAAAGCGGGTAGTGGCGTTAAAAACGTTACAAATGTTATTGCTAAAGCATGCAAGGAAAAGATGGAAAGAGATAGGAAGAGAGGGATACTAAATAGACCGGTAAGAGCTATGGTTGTTGGAATCCCTAATGTAGGAAAGTCTACGTTTATCAATACGCTTACAGGGAAAGCTGTTACAAAGACAGGAAATAAGCCCGGAGTAACTAAGGGCAAACAATGGATTAGACTTAATAAGCAAGTAGAGCTTCTTGATACTCCCGGAGTACTGTGGCCAAAGTTTGAAGACCAGGAAGTTGCTAAGAGACTTGCAATGATAGGGTCTATTAAGGATGAAATATTACAGACTGAAGAGTTGTCACTATATTTAATTGATTTTCTCTTAGAGAAGTATCCGGGAGTTTTAAATAAGAAATATGATGTGGATGAAAATATCATTAACTACGAAGTACTGCATGGCATTGCTAAGAATAGAAATTGTCTTGTAAAGGGAAGTGTGTATGATACTGAAAAGGCGGCAGCAATTATTCTTGAGGAATTCAGAAATGGAAAATTAGGAAGACTTACTCTAGAATACCCGAACTAATTATGATAGAATATAGATACCTTTTTGAAAGGGGACATATTTAAGATGAGCGAAGATACAAATGAAACAAAAAAGCCATCCATAACAAGAGAATTGATGGGATGGATAATGTATATAGTGATAATAGTGCTGATATCATGGCTAATTATTACATTTATAGGAGTGAGAACCAGGGTGAGTGGAAGTTCGATGGAAACAACACTTCACGATGGTGATAATTTGATTGTAGATAAGATAAGCTATAGATTTAGAGATCCTAACAGATACGACATTATAGTATTTCCATATAAATATGAAGAAGATACACATTATATTAAGAGGATAGTAGGTCTTCCCGGAGAAACGATTCAAGTTATTGACGGGTATATGTATATAAATGGTAAATTATTAGAGAGTGACGTGTATGGCGCGGAAGTAATGAACAGTCCGGGTATAGCAGATGAACCGATTACACTGGGTTCTGATGAGTATTTTGTACTAGGTGATAATAGAAATCATAGCTCTGATTCGAGAGATCCAAGTGTAGGTGTCTTAAAGCGAGAAGACTTGACCGGAAGGGCTTGGATTAGAATATATCCATTTAATAATTTTGGAATTATTAAGCATGAATAAGTCTAAAGAAGAACGCGAAAAAAAGCGTGCGATTAAACTTGAAGCGGAACGCACAAGACTCATGGAAATGTCATCATATGAGAAAGAATATTCCGATTTTAAATATATTTGTGGGATTGATGAAGTCGGAAGAGGTCCACTGGCAGGTCCTGTAGTGGCCGGTGCAGTTATTCTACCTAAGGATGTCGAAATTCTTTATATCAATGATTCCAAAAAGCTCTCTGAGAAAAAGAGAGAGAGTATATATGGAGAGATTATGGAGAAAGCAATAGCTACAGGTATAGGCATAGTTTCTCCTTCAAGAATCGATGAGATCAATATATTACAAGCAACATATGAAGCTATGCGACTTGCTATAAGTGATTTGGGTATAGAGCCTGACTTACTTCTAAACGATGCTGTTACAATACCTAAAGTATCTATTAATCAAGTGCCTATTATCAAAGGTGATGCAAAGAGTATATCTATAGCGGCGGCTAGCATTATAGCTAAGGTCACCAGAGATAGGAGGATGGTTGAATATGATCAGCTCCTCTCCGGTTATGATTTTGCAAGCAACAAGGGATATGGTACAAAAACACATATAACTGCACTAAAGGAATTGGGAGCGACACCAATTCATAGAAAAACCTTTATCAAGAACTTCATATAGGTTATGGAACGCAAAAATAAAAACAATAGAGCGACAGGACAACAATACGAGCAAATTGCACTTGAATATCTGTTTAAAAATAATTACCGAATATTAGAGACTAATTATGTCTGTAGATTTGGTGAGGTGGATATTATTGCAAGAGATGGCTCGTATATTGTTTTTGTAGAGGTCAAATATAGAAGAAATCGTATGAGTGGATTTGGTTTTGAGGCTGTAGATATAAGAAAGCAGAAGAAGTTGTCTATGTGTATGCATTATTTTATTATGGAAAAGAAGATTCATAATATGAATTATAGATTTGATGTGATAAGTATTGATGCACACGATATAAGACACTATACAGATGCTTTTTCGATATGTTTTGGAGGGTAGGTTAAAATGAGTATAGGACTTAAGTACAAGAATACCGAGGATGTTTTTACGGAAAAGGAAATAAATAATATTCCATTTTTGATATTTAATAACCTTGAAAATACAGGTATAATAAAACAAGCTTTTACAACGAGGATAGGCGGAGTTAGTAAGGGTGATTGTGCAACTATGAATATTAGTCTATTTCGCGGTGACTCCAAGGAAGCAGTTGAAGAAAACAAGAGACGATTATCCAAGGCTATTGGAATAGATAAAGATACTTTTACCTATACACATCAGGAACACACGACTAATATAAAAGTGGTTAAGGAAGAAGATAGAGGAGCAGTATTTGAAGATACTGACGGAATGATTACCAATGTTGCTAATATCTGTCTGGTTACATTTTATGCTGATTGTGTACCATTATACTTTGTAGATCCGATCAATAAGGCTATAGGGCTAAGCCACTCAGGTTGGAAAGGCACTGTATCTAAGATGGGGCTAAGGACGGTCATGATGATGAATCAGGAATTTGGTACTGATCCGAAGGAGTTGTTGGTTGGTATTGGTCCGTCTATTTGTCAGGAATGCTATGAAGTCAGTGATGATGTTACCGGTGAAATACATAGTGCAATACCGAATTATAATAATGAGGATTTATTTTACTTAAAAGATAATGGAAAATATCAACTTAACTTGTGGAGAGCAAATCAACTAATTTTAGAGGAAGCAGGAGTGCCGGCTAAGAACATTGCAACTACGAATGTCTGCACTTGTTGTAATCCTGACATTTTGTTCTCGCACAGAGCAAGTAAAGGTAAACGAGGTAATTTAACTGCGATGCTATCGCTAAAGTAAGGAGGAAGTACAATGACTGAAGAAGTTGCAAAACAAACAGAAGAGGTTGCCGCACAGGCAAACGTATTATTAAAATATTTAGAAGACCAAATACCAAACATTATATCCTTTGGATTCAAGGTTATACTTGCTATAGTTGCATTTATTGTAGGCAGACTTGTAATTAAACTTATAAGAAAGATGGTGGCTAAATCACTTAAGAAATCAAATGCAGAAACCGGCATCAGTCAGTTTGTTGATTCTCTTCTTAAATACGGATTATATGTAGTGCTCGTGTTTCTTATTATAAGCGCCTTAGGAATTAGTACAACGTCGGTAGCTGCAGTCCTTGCATCCACAGGTGTTGCTCTTGGTTTGGCATTACAAGGGAGCTTGTCTAACTTCGCAGGTGGGGTATTAATCCTACTGTTAAAGCCATTTAAGGTCGGGGATTATATTGTAGAGAATAGTAATGCTAATGAGGGGACTGTTAAGGAAATACAGATTTTCTATACCAAGTTACAAACGGTAGATGGAAAAACGATTGTAATTCCAAATGGTATGCTTACGAATAATAGTTTGGTAAATGTGACAGCATCTGATAAAAGACAACTTGATTTAAAAATAGATGTGCCATTTAACACGGATATCACTGTTGTTAAAGAACTTATTAATGATGCAATTGTGACTAATGATAAGACAAGGACGGAGGAACCTCACTCTGTGTTTGTAAACGATGTGTCACAAGCAGGAATCATTATTGGTGCACGTTCTTTTGTTGCTACGGAAAACTTCTATAGTGCAAGGTGTGAGATTCTAGAAGAGATAAAACTCAAGATGGACGAAGCCGGTATCAAAGTAGTTCAACCAAATGTGAATGTAAAAGTAATTGGTGAATAGAGCAAAATAGAGCAATAAGAAAAGGACCTTATGGTCCTTTTTCTATTGCTCTATATAATACATCAAACCAACTGTTCCGGGTCCGGCATGAGTTCCGATACTTGGACTAATATCATTGATTATAACCTCGATATCCGGATGAGATTCATAGATTAGCGAAGCAACATGATTAGCATCATCGAGACTGTTAGCGTGTACTATACCAGCTCTTTTACATATGCCGCCATTATTTAATCTGTTTGTCATATTGTTCACGAGAGTAGAAAGTGAGCGCTTTCTGCCACGCACGGTACCTAGGGATGAAAGTCCACCTTCAGGCGTGAGTGTAAGCAGAGGTTTTATATTAACAATACCAAGAACAACGGAGGCTGTCTTGGATATTCTGCCACCTCTATATAAGTGATTGACATCATTTACAGTAAATTCGACAAAACAATTTTTCTTATTATTATCAAGCCAATTGGCAACTTCTTCAATGGATTTTCCATCTTCCATAAGCTTAATTGCATATAACAATAGTAAAGTCTCACCAAGTGATACGTTAAGTGAGTCGATTACAATTATTTTGGAACCTTTATATTCTTCCATAAGTTCATCTGCAACCATAGCAACATTATTATAGCTGCCACTTAGGGCTGACGAAAAAGCGATATGGAGTATATCTTTATCTTCTTTTAAGATCTTTTCAAATCGTTCTTTTATTACTGCGGGGTTATTTGCCATTGATGTCGGAAGCTCACCTACTTCCATTTTATTATAAAACTCCTCAGGTGTTAAGTTGAGCTCATCACCATATACGACATCATCAAAACTATAATATTGCGGTATGATGGTCATGTGGTATTTCTCTACATATTCTTTTGGTAAATCTGAATTTGAATCCGTTGTAATTATATATTCTTTCATAGTAACCTCCAAAATCCTTTGATTATCAAAGTATATTATTTTTGAATAAAAAAGTCAAATAAATACCTTGCAATTATTATGATATTCGCTATAATAAAATAAGTGCCGAAATAGCTCAGGGGTAGAGCACTTCACTCGTAATGAAGGGGTCGTGAGTTCAAATCTCATTTTCGGCTTTATGAATTATCAAAAAGAATTAAATAAACTATTAGAAGAAATTAAGCAAAGTGAATACGTACCGTCATTGTTGCTGCATAGCTGTTGTGCACCGTGTAGCTCCTATGTCTTGGAATATCTCAGTGATTACTTTAGAATCACTGTTTTTTATTATAATCCAAACATTTATCCGGAAAGTGAATACTCGAAGAGAATAATAGAACAACAGAAATTGATTGATGATCTTGATACGAAGCATAAAATATTGTTTATGGCAGGAGATTATGAGAAAGAAAGGTTCTATGATGTTACTAAGGGGTTAGAACGCGAAAAGGAGGGCGGTAGCAGGTGCTATAAGTGCTTTAAGCTTAGACTTACGGAGGCGGCCATTGTGGCAGTAAATGGTGAGTTTGACTATTTCACGACGACACTAAGTATAAGTCCGATGAAAAATGCACAGGTTCTCAATACGTTGGGACAAGAACTGGGAAATGAATATGGTGTAAAATATTTACTTTCTGATTTCAAGAAAAACAACGGATACAAACGCTCGATTGAGTTATCGAACGAATATGATTTATATAGACAGAACTACTGTGGGTGTGAATATTCTTATAGAGAATCTAACGAGAAAAGTGACTTGTAATTTTGTGTTGAGTAGTTCACATTAATTAGTAAATATGGTAAAATCAAAAAATAGCATTTTAGTTTATTATTACTAAAAGTATTTGGAAGGACAATATTATGGCACAATTATGGGGTGGACGTTTCACAAAAGAAACAGACCAATTAGTATATGATTTTAACGCATCGATTAATTTTGATAAAAGATTGTATAAAGAAGATATAACAGGAAGTATTGCACATGTTACCATGTTAGCGAAGCAGGAAATACTAAGTGAAGCAGATAAGGTGGATATCATAGAAGGCCTCAAGGGAATACTACGTGATGTCGAAGAAGGAACTCTTGTAATAGATGCTAAATACGAAGACATTCATAGCTTTGTTGAGGCAACCTTGATAGACAGAATCGGTGAACCCGGTAAGAGACTTCATACAGGAAGAAGTCGAAATGATCAAGTCGCGCTTGACATGAAGCTTTATACCAGAACACAGATTGAAGATGTTAAGCACCTAATTAAGGAGATGCTAAGCACACTACTGACTATAATGAAGGACAATTTAGACACATATATGCCGGGATTTACTCATTTGCAGAAGGCGCAGCCATTGACATTAGCTCATCATATGGGTGCTTATTTCGAAATGTTTAAGAGAGACCATGACAGATTGAAAGATATTTATAAAAGGATGAATACTTGTCCGTTGGGAAGTGGTGCTTTGGCAGGTACGACTTACCCCCTTGATAGGGAGTACAGTGCTCATTTAATGGGATTTGACGGACCTACGTTAAATAGTATGGATGGTGTTTCGGATAGAGATTACCTGATAGAGTTATTATCTGCATTATCAACGATTATGATGCATTTGAGCAGGTTTTCAGAAGAGATTATTATATGGAATTCTAATGAATATAGATTTGTGGAAATTGATGATGCATATAGCACAGGCAGTTCGATTATGCCTCAGAAGAAGAACCCGGATATAGCAGAACTGGTAAGAGGCAAGACCGGCAGAGTATATGGCGCACTTCAGGGATTCTTAACAACTATGAAAAGTATTCCACTAGCATATAATAAGGACATGCAGGAAGACAAAGAGCAGGTGTTTGATGCTATAGACACAGTTAAAATTTGTCTTCACTTATTCACAGGGATGATGAATACTATTACATTTAATAAAGACAACATGGAAGCAAGTGCTAAGAATGGATTTACTAATGCAACGGACGCTGCAGATTATCTCGTTAATAAAGGGATGCCTTTTAGGGATGCACATGGTGTAGTGGGACGATTGGTATTGACTTGCATAGAAAAGAAGATTTCGCTTGATGAGTTAGACATCAGTGAATATAAGTTAATAAGTCCTATGTTTGAAGAGGACATCTATCAAGCCATCAGCATGGAAACCTGTGTTAATAAGCGTATAACCATAGGTGCTCCGGGCAAGGAAGCGATGGAGAAGGTCATTAGGATATATGACGACTTTATAACGACTATATAATATATATGAAGCATATGATAGAAAAGGTTTAGGAGGATAACGAAGATGAGTGATAAATTAAAAGTAGGAATTTTAGGTGCAACAGGCATGGTAGGACAGAGATTTATATCATTACTTGAAAACCACCCGTGGTATGATGTGGTTGCATTAGCAGCGAGCGAGCGTTCTGCCGGTAAGACATATGAAGAGGCAGTAGGTTCAAGATGGAAAATAGAAACACCAATGCCTTTAGACGTTAAGAAGATGGTAGTGTTAAATGTTAATGAAGTTGAAAAGGTGGCATCCCTAGTTGATTTCGTATTTAGCGCAGTTGATATGTCAAAAGATGAAATAAAAGCAATCGAAGAGGCATATGCTAAGACGGAGACTCCTGTAGTATCGAATAATAGTGCACATAGATGGACGAAAGACGTTCCTATGGTCGTGCCTGAGATTAATGATGACCATTTTGAGATAATTAAAAACCAAAAAGAAAGACTAGGTACAACTAACGGATTTATAGCCGTTAAACCAAACTGCTCTATACAGAGTTATACACCATGCCTTGCAGCATGGAAGGAGTTTGAACCTACGGAGGTAATAGCGACGACATATCAGGCTATATCAGGAGCCGGTAAGACTTTTAAAGAATGGCCGGAGATGGTTGAAAACATTATACCGTTCATTGGTGGGGAAGAAGAAAAGAGTGAGAAAGAGCCACTTAGAGTTCTTGGAAAAGTAGAGAATGGTACGATTACTATGGCGACTGAACCGGCTATTACGACTCAGTGTGTTAGAGTACCTGTACTTAATGGCCATACAGCTGCAGTTTTTATTAATTTTAAGAAAAAACCTACGAAAGATGAGTTGATAGATAGGCTTGTTAATTTTAAAGGATACCCACAAGTAGAGGCTCTTCCAAGTGCTCCGAAACATTTCATTCAGTACTTGGAAGATGATAATCGCCCACAAGTTAAACTTGATGTAGATTATGAGAATGGGATGGGTGTTTCTATAGGTAGATTAAGAGAAGACAGCATTTATGATTTTAAGTTTATTGGATTGTCACATAACACACTTAGAGGTGCTACCGGTGGAGCGGTATTATGTGCTGAAACACTTACTAAAAAAGGCTATATAGGGAAAAAGTAAAACAAAACAGAGTCGTTTCAAAGCGGCTCTGTAATACTTTATGGGAGAGTTTATGAATAGGGAGATTCTAAAAGTCACACAGAACCGAGAATTATCATGGCTACGATTCAATCAAAGGGTACTACAAGAGGCCAAAGACTCTAGTGTACCTTTACTAGAGCGCATGAAATTTGTCGCTATATTTACAAGTAATTTAGATGAGTTCTTTATGATAAGGGTTGGGAGTTTGTTTGATATGGCCCATGCTGACGCGGAAGCTATCGACAGTCGTTCGGGAATGACACCATATGAACAACTTGATAAAATATATGAGGCGGTTGCTCCATTATATAAAGAAAGAGATCAGACCTATACTGAAATTAAAAAACTTTTGAATCCATATGGTGTACTCGGACTTGATTATAAGGAACTTGACGCTGCTGAAAAAAAATATGTTAAAAAACATTATAAAGAGCAGATAATACCGATTCTTTCACCTCAGATAGTTGATGCGAATCATCCGTTTCCTCATTTGCTAAATAAGGAGATATATGTAACGGCTAATTTAAAGAAGAATAACAAGTTAAAGAAAGCGATAATACCGGTGCCATCATATGTTTCAGATATTTTATATCTCCCCGGAGATGATGTTAGATATATCAGAATGGAAAAGGTTATTCTTGAAAATATGGAATTAACCTTTGATGGATATGAGGTAAGCGAAAAGAATTATATATGTGTAACCAGAAATGCAGACATTGCACCTGATGATGAGTCACTTGATATTACGGATGACTTCCGAAAACTTATGAAGAAGACGCTTAATAAGCGCCAGAGAATGATGGTTGTGCGTCTCGAAACAGCTGAGAAGCTATCAGCTGAGATGGAGCGTTTCTTCTGTAGTATGTTCGAAATAACATCGAATCAGATTTTCAGAACAAAAATGCCAATGAAACTTGAATATATTTTTTCTATGAGCAATAATTTGGCTGAGTCTGTTAAGAAAACTTTGGTAGATAAATCATTTACACCTCAGAGGTCTCCTTATGTTGCAGATGGGCGGATTACAGATCAAATTAGAAACCGAGATTTGCTTTTGTATTATCCGTATCAGAGTATGAATCCATTTCTTACGTTGGTGAAGGAAGCAAGTGTGGATCCGGAAGTATTAACGATTAAAATCACTATTTATCGACTGGCTGCAAAAGCTAGACTTGTAGAATATCTATGTGCTGCAGCAGAAAATGGTAAAGAGGTAACTGTATTAATAGAGCTTCGAGCCAGATTTGATGAAGAAAATAATATTGGTTGGTCTGAGCGATTAGAAGAAGCGGGCTGCCATGTTCAATATGGATTTGAAAATTTCAAGGTTCATTCGAAGGTATTTCAGATAACTTATCGAAGACAAAACGAAAAAAGACAGAATGAAATAAGTTATATTACTCAAATTGGAACAGGGAACTATAACGAGAAGACGGCAACTATGTATACGGACTTTTCTTTTATTACGGCTGATAAGGGAATCGGTGAAGATGCAAGTAATTTCTTCAAAAATATGAGTATCGGTGACTTGAATGCTGTGTATAAATATTTGATTGTAGCACCAAATACGTTAAAGCAAAAGGTCCTTGAGCTTGTAGATGAAGAAATCGCAAAGGGATATGACGGTAAGGTTGTTATGAAGATGAATTCCTTAACGGATATAGATTTTATTGAAAAAATAATAGAAGCCTCCAAGGTGGGGGTTAAAATCGATTTGCAGATTAGAGGAATTTGTTGTGTGCTTCCGGGAATAGAGGGATATACGGATAATATTACTGTTTCCAGTATAGTTGGAAGATACCTTGAACATCCGAGGGTGTTTTGCTTTGGAAAAGGCGAGGAGCAAAGAATTTATATGGGTTCGGCTGATATGATGACCAGAAATACAGAGAAACGTGTTGAAGTCGCTGTACCGCTCTTGGATTCAAGTATTAAAGAACAAATGAATCACTATCTGAAAATATTGTTTAATGATAATGTAAAAGGACGTATAATGAATAGTGATGGTACATATGAGTTTAAAGAGCAAACACAGCCATTAATAAATGCACAATTTTCATTTATGAAAGAGTCTATAGAAGCAGAAAGTAAAGTGATGACGATTAAGACTGAGAAAGAGATCGGACTGTTTACGAAATTAGTAAATTGGTTTAAGGGAGATTAATACATGCAAAAAGCGTTATATATTGCAGAGAAACCAAGTGTAGCAAATGAGTTTGCTAAAGCACTTCATCTTAATATTAAGAGAAATGATGGTTATTTTGAGTCTGAGGGGGCTGTTATTACCTGGTGTGTAGGACATCTGGTAACTATGAGTTATCCTGAGAAATATGATGAGTCACTTAAGCGATGGAGTCTTGAGACGTTACCGTTTTTACCAAAGGAATTTAAATATGAAGTGATTCCAAATGTTGTAAAACAGTTCAAAATTGTGGAACGCTTATTAAATAGAGATGATGTTACTACAATTTATGTATGTACCGACTCGGGAAGAGAAGGGGAATATATATATCGCTTAGTGGAACAGGAAGCACTTAAAAAACCAAAAGAAAGAAAGCGAGTTTGGATAGATTCTCAAACAGAAGAGGAAATTTTAAGGGGAATTAGGAATGCGAAGAGCCTGGATGCTTATAATGCACTAGCATCATCGGCGTATCTTCGTGCCAAGGAGGATTACCTCATGGGTATTAATTTCTCCAGGCTTTTAACACTTAAATATGGTAGAAGCATAGCAGACTTTCTTAAAAAAGACAGATGTGTAATCTCAGTAGGACGAGTTATGACCTGCGTTTTAGGAATGGTTGTTAAAAGGGAACGTGAAATACGTGAATTTGTTGAGACGCCGTTTTATAGAGTAATTGCATCATTTGATGAAGCGTTTTCCTTCGATGCTGACTGGAAGGCAATTAATCCTTCTAAATATTTCGAATCACCAATACTTTATAATGAGACAGGATTCAAGCAAAAAGATGATGCTGCTAAAATGATTGGTGAGCTAACAGCAAGTGACAAGTCAAAGGCCATTATTGATAACGTTAAGAAAACTAAAGAGAAGAAAAAGGCACCACTACTATTTAACTTGGCTGAATTACAAAATGAGTGTTCTAAGAGATTTAAGATAAGTCCTGATCAAACTCTTAAAATAGCTCAGGAGTTGTATGAAAAGAAACTTCTTACATATCCTAGAACGGATGCAAGAGTTTTATCAACTGCTGTTGCTAAAGAGATTCACAACAATCTAAATGGCTTAATGGGATATGATGTGGCGAAACCGTTTCTAAACGATATCGTGTCAGCGGGAAGCCATAAAAGTATAGCTAAGACTAAGTATGTAGATGATAAAAAGATTACCGATCATTATGCTATAATACCAACGGGTCAAGGACTTAAAACACTTCAATCATTAAATTCTATGAGCCAAAGCGTATATGAAATGGTTGTAAGGCGATTCTTAAGTATATTTTATCCGGATGCGATTTACCATAAGGTAAATGTGGTATTAAGAATTGATACGGAGAGTTTTATTTCCAATTTTAAAGTACTTGCTGAGGAAGGCTATCTAAAGGTGGTCGGAAATCATACGAATAAGGATGTAACTGACGAGAATGAGGATGAAAAGGAAAGCAACGACGATATTTTTACATTTGTTAGTGGTCTAAAAAAGGGTCAAGAATTAGATGTTGGCAAACTGGAAATAAAGGAGGGTAAGACAACACCACCCAAGAGATATAATTCAGGGTCGCTAATTCTTGCAATGGAGAATGCAGGTAAGTTAATAGAAGACGAAGAACTACGTTCTCATATAAGTGGAAGTGGAATAGGAACTAGTGCAACGCGAGGCGAGATACTGAAAAAGTTAATAAATATAGAATATCTAAAGCTTAATCAAAAGACCCAGATAGTAACACCTACTCAAATGGGAGAAATGATATTCGATGTAGTTAGGACGTCACTGCCGTCAATGCTCAATCCGGAACTTACAGCAAGTTGGGAAAAAGGACTTACGCAGGTGGCTGAAGGGTCAATCACGGAAAGTATATATATGGAGAAGCTGGATACGTATATTGCCAAGTGGACGAATGGTGTTAAAAGAGTAGATAACAGGAGAGTATTAGTAGGACAATATTCTGCAGTAGCAAATGTGTATAAATAACTTGCAAGGAGAAATTTTGTATGGAGACTTTAAAAATTAGGAATATGTATAACTTGGATGAGACAATTGCTAAAGCTATATTTGATGGGCTTGATTATCCTTGGGAAGCATTGCCGTTAATTAGTGAATTTATTAAATCACTGGGAAAGAAACTCGATGAAAATATATTTGAGTATAAGGGCGATGATGTTTGGATTGCGAAAAGTGCTAATGTTTTTGACAGTGCGTATATTAAGGGTCCGGTTATAATAGGAGAGAATGCTGAGGTTAGACATTGCGCATTTATTAGAGGAAATGCTATTATAGGTAATAATGCAGTTGTAGGTAATTCTACGGAACTTAAAAATGTTATTTTATTTAACAATGTTCAAGTGCCGCATTATAACTATGTAGGAGATTCAATTCTGGGGTACAAATCACATATGGGTGCCGGATCTATTACATCTAATGTAAAATCTGATAAAACCCTTGTAATTGTTAAGACGGAAAATGGAAATATCGAAACCGGTCTTAAGAAGTTTGGAGCTATGGTCGGTGACAATGTGGAGGTTGGGTGTGGATCAATTTTAAACCCGGGATCTGTAATAGGAAGGAATACTAATATATACCCGCTTTCAAGTGTTAGAGGATGCGTATCGCCCGACAGTATATATAAGAAACAAGGCGAAGTTGTAACTAAGAGATAAAGTGTTAAGAAATGAAGATGATATAAGCATTCACAAGGAGGAGTTATGATAACAGATGATTATGTAAGTTTTGAAATTGGTAAGGCTAAGAGAATAGCACTTGTAGCTCATGACGGAAAGAAGAAGGAACTTGTAGATTGGTGTGATGCAAATAAGGATGTTCTAAAGGGACATTTCTTATGTGGCACAGGAACTACTGCAAGGCTTATTTCGGATAGAACGGGATTGCCGGTAAAAGGATATAATAGCGGACCACTTGGTGGAGACCAGCAAATAGGGGCGAAAATAGTTGAAGGACAAGTTGATTTCATGATATTTTTGTGGGATCCATTAGAAGCACAGCCACACGATCCTGATGTGAAAGCCTTACTTAGAATAACGGTAGTCTATGATATTCCGGTTGCTAATAACATTGCAACTGCAGATTTCATGCTGAATTCTAAATTTATGAATGAGCCGTATTATAGAAAGGTTGAAAACTTTAACCAGACAATGCAGGACAGAGTTGAAAAGTTGAAAGAAATATGATATGTTGAAGGTGCTAAGGTTCTCTTGGTACCTTCTTTATCATTATCACGGTTTATCCCAATAGACAATATGAATAACAGTTAATTATTTACAGTCCGAAGTATTGGACTTTACTTGTTGTATATTAGTAGAGTAGGTTAAGAAAAATTGTTGCAAGCAAAATTCAATTTAGTGTTGACATTTTTGCAAGGGTATAATATTATATTATTAGCGAACGAACACACGTTCTCAAAAGGAGAGTAATAAAATGGTGAGTGATAACAAACAAAAAGCATTAGACGCTGCTATAGCTAAACTTGAGAAAGACTTTGGTAAAGGGACCGTTATGAGATTAGGAGATTCAACGGCTAATACTGCGGTTGAGACTGTTCCGACAGGATCACTTAGTCTTGATCTTGCACTCGGACTTGGTGGAGTACCAAAGGGCAGAGTAATTGAGATATATGGACCGGAATCAAGTGGTAAGACTACAGTTGCATTACATATGATATCAGAAGTACAGAAGTTAGGTGGCATAGCGGGCTTTGTTGATGCAGAACATGCGCTTGATCCAACATATGCGAAGAATATAGGTGTTGATATTGATGAATTATACATATCACAGCCGGATAGTGGAGATCAGGCCCTTGAGATAACGGAAACTATGGTTAGATCGGGAGCCATTGATATAATAGTAGTCGATTCGGTAGCGGCTCTTGTACCAAGACAAGAAATTGATGGTGATATGGGTGATTCGCATGTTGGACTGCAGGCGCGACTTATGTCTCAAGCACTCAGAAAGCTTACACCTGTAATAAGCAAGTCGAATTGCGTTGTAGTGTTTATAAATCAGCTGCGTGAAAAGGTCGGGATTATGTTTGGTAATCCGGAGACTACAACAGGCGGTAGGGCACTGAAG
>JBKEBP010000228.1:0-16770 GCA_047973235.1 Suipraeoptans sp.
AGTGATGAAGGAGAAAAAGAACAATACTATGAAGAGTTTTTATCAGAAAAAAGGGTGGAATTAATAACTGAATATCTAAAAGAATACATGGATAGAGAATATCCGGGAATAGGATATGGAACAACCTACGAAGAAATCACAATGGATCGATTACGCAATGACAGGGTAGCGGTAGGTGAAGAGTTTGAAGAAATAGATGATGCATTATACTCTTCATATGACATACATTTAACATCTGTAATGTATAATATTGTATTTGAAATGAGAGAAAATGGTGATTTGTCAGGTAATGAGACATTTCATCTCGAAGATGAAATAAAAGAGGCATTAAAAGAGGAAGGCAAATGGGTGGAGTGATGAAAAAAATATTAATAAAAGCGTCAATTCATCTAAAGGATAAATGAAATAAGAGCCGGAAAGCTAATTCTCACTTACCAGCTCTATAATTATCATAGAAGATTAGTATTTACAGACTTTTCTTCACAGACTCTAGATCTTTATCTTTAATTGGGAAAATAATGTTCATAATAATTGCCACAATACATGTTGCTGCTACCGAATCATTGAAAATAAATCCCACTGCAGAAGGCAGCTGTTCTACAGCCTCAGGATAACTGGCAAGCCCGAGCCCAAGTGCAAAAGTAACGCCGGTTATAAGTACATTTCTCTCACTAAAACCTGCTCTTGCTATCATCTTTATACCATTAATGAGAATCATGCTAAATACAGAAATAATTGCACCACCTAATACCGGTGCAGGTATTGCAGCAAACACAGCTCCCATTTTCGGCACAAAACCACTTATCATCAGTACAAAGGCTCCAACAGCTATACACCATTTATTCACTACTTTAGTCATGGATACGATTCCGGCATTTTGTCCAAATGCCGTATTAGGCAGTGCATTAAAAATCGAAGCAATCGCTGATCCTATCGCATCTGCTAAGATGGCACCGGATGTTTCTCGTTCGGTAGCCTCTCTATCAAAACCTGCTATAGTTATGCCTGATGTATTTCCAATAGTTTCAAGGCCTGATGTAATGTAAATTGCTGCAATACTTAAAATAGCTGACAAAGAAAATGTCATTTCAAAATGCATCACTCTAGGTATCTGAAACCATCCTGCTTCCCGTATTGAGGCTGTATCTACCATGCCAAGAATACCACAAACGATATATCCGACTACGAGGCCTACCAATATTGCGGAGCTTTTAATTACTCCTTTACCAAACCTTTGCAGAAGTATCACTAGTGCAAGAACCATAAATGCAATTGCTAAATTCTTTGGAGAGCCGTAATCATCAGTGCCCACTCCTCCTGCGAAATATCCAACACCTGCTCCCATCAAATTAACACCAATAGTAACAAGAGTGCACCCTACTACAAGTGGAGGAAAGAAACGTTTAATGTACTTATAGAAAAACCCCATTAAGACTTCGATGAGACTACCGACAAGAGTCGCACCAAGTACAGCTCCCATACCGCCTGTAGCTGCAATTACACTTGCAGTAGGCACAAATGTAAACGAAGTCCCCATTACTATTGGTAAGTTGCCACCTATTTGGAACTTTTTACCTATTTTTATAGGATATAGCTGTATAAATGTAGTCAACCCCGACACAAACATAGCACATTGCATCATAATGATCAGGTCTGCACCGGCAAGCCCACAAGCACCTGCTACAATCAAAATAGGTGCCAAGTTCGAAGCAAACATTGCAAGTACGTGTTGCATTCCTAATGGAAATGCAGTTCTAAATCTAGGTTTTCCGTCCAGTTGATAAATTAACTCTATATCTTTAGTCTTTTCACGCGTATTCGTATCTCCTTTAGCCATTTCATTTTCCTCCGATATTCGGTAAACCATTATACTTTACCACAAGCTCATTTGCCTTATCAGTAAGTCCTCTTTCATCAATATTTACAAATTCCTTATCTTTGATTACTACTTTTCCATTTACAATAGTATAGTCAACCGGACTTTTAAGACCAACCGTTCCAAGTAATGATTTATAATCAAACTGTGTTCCTACAAGTTCTAACCGATTCGCATCAATCATAAATAAATCAGCGGCTTTCCCTTCCTCTATAGATCCAATGTCGTCTCGACCAAGCACTTTGGCGCTGCCTCTTGTTGCCATCTTTAAAAAATCATAACCGGTAGGTGCTTTATTGCTCGATGATAGTCTATGTAATAAATAAGCTACACGAATCTCTTCTAACAGATTCGACCCGTCATTGCTGGCACTGCCATCTACTGCAAGTCCAACAGGAACACCAAGCTCTAACATCTCAGGAATACGACATACACCTGATGATAATTTCATGTTTGATATTGGACAGTGAGCTATACCTGTTTTAGTTTTCGCAAGTTTCTTCAGTTCCGAGTCATTAAAATAAATCCCGTGTGCATACCAAACATCTTCACCTAGCCAGCCAAGCGACTCCATATATTCCAAAGGTCGCATATTAAATCTTTCTTTGACAAAAGTCTCCTCATCTTTGGTTTCGCATAGATGTGTATGCATCCTCACGCCCATGTCCCTTGCCAGAAGAGCTGATTCTCGAAGCAAATCTTCCGTGACACTAAAAGGAGAGCACGGTGCAAGAGCAACCATTTTCATTGAGAACCTGTATGGGTCATGATGTTTTTCTACCATCTTTTGCGAATCCTTTAGAATTGTATCTACCGTTTGCACAACACTGTCCGGTGGCAATCCACCATCTTTTTTGCTTAGGCTCATACTGCCTCTTGAAGCATACATACGTATTCCCAAATCAGATGCTGCTGCAAACTGAGCATCTAATAATCCTTCTGTACTTCCACTCGGAAACACATAATGATGGTCAAAGCATGTAGTACATCCGTACTTTAACAGTTCTCCCATTCCTACTATTGAACTATGGTAAACAATATCACTATTTAAATTCTTCCATATTTCATATAGTGTGGTAAGCCAGTCAAACAATTCCATATTTTGAACCTTAGGTAGATTTCGACTAAATGTCTGATATAGATGATGATGAGTGTTTATAAGTCCCGGATAGACTATATAATTTGAAGCATCTATTATTTCATCTGCGTCAAACATATCACTTCCAATATACTTAATCTCACCATTGTCAATGTAGATATTACAATTTTCAACAACTTCGTCTTTGTCATTACAAGTTACGATACTCTTTGCATTCTTTACTAATAATCTTGACATGATTTTTCACTCCTATAATTGGATTATGTCACCTGGGGATTTCAGTTTCACAACAGCTTATAAATTGTATAAGAAAATAGGCCATTTGTGCATTTAAACAAATAACTGATAGTCATTTTTAAATTTGTTGGTAGAAATATCCATCCTTGTTACGAACTTATATAAGTTATATTATAATTATATACAAAAATTTTTAGGCAGTCAATATTTTTTTGTAAATGCATCAATTCAACAAATTTTGCCTTCTTAAAAGAGGAGACAGTCGGTTATATTTTCCGACTGTCCCTTTAAGTTAAATATTATTTGTTTTTGTATTCAAGTGCTGCATCAACTAGTCCTTTAAACAAAGGATGAGGTCTGTTTGGTCTGGACTTAAGCTCCGGATGAGCCTGAGTTGCGATAAACCATCTGTGACTTGGTATTTCAATCATCTCGACAATACGACCATCAGGAGATAGACCTGAAAGCATCATACCATGTTCGGCGAGAGCATCACGGTAGTCATTGTTCACTTCGTATCTATGACGATGGCGTTCGCTGATTTCTTCTTTACCGTATAACTTATATGCCTTTGATGTTTTATCCAAAACACAAGGATATGCACCGAGTCTTAAGGTTCCACCTATATCCTCTATTCCAATCTGGTCCGGCATGATGTGAATTACCGGATGAGTAGTAGCAGGATTTAATTCTGCGGAGTGAGCATCTTTTAGTCCCAGTACGTGTCTTGCAAATTCTACAATCGCAAGTTGAAGCCCAAGGCATAAGCCGAGGAAAGGTACATCATGCTCTCGAGCATATTTGATAGCAGAGAGTTTGCCGTCAATACCACGGTCGCCAAATCCTCCGGGTACTAATATTGCATCAACATCGCCTAAGAACTCATCAGCATTTTCGTCGGTTACTTTTTCGGAATCTATCCATTTGATATTTACAGTAGTATGATTGAATATACCACCGTGCTTTAGTGCTTCGACAACACTTATATATGCATCGTGAAGTTGTATATACTTACCTACGAGTGCGATTTTAACTTCATTAGTAGGGTGTTTTAAATAATCAACCATCTCTGACCATTCTTTTAAATCAGGTGTGCTGTTTTCAAGTTTGAGGCATTCGCAAACAACACCGGCCAAGTTTTCTTTCTCCATTGCAAGTGGTGCTTCATAGAGATATTCAACATCTAGATTTTGTAATACATGTGTAGCCGGTACATTACAAAATAGAGATATCTTATCTTTTAAATCAGGACCAAGTGGAAACTCTGAGCGACATACGATAATGTCCGGGCGTATACCCATTGCTTGTAAATCCTTTACACTTGCCTGAGTCGGCTTAGTTTTCATTTCCTGTGAAGCTCTAAGATATGGGATTAGAGTAACATGAATAAGAGCTACGTTTTCGTGTCCTTTCTCATGCTGAAATTGTCTAATTGCCTCAAGGAAAGGTTGGCTTTCCATATCTCCGACAGTACCACCTACTTCAATAATAGCTATTTCGGTGTCTTTAGCCGCCGGGTTTCGGTAAAAGCGTTCTTTGATTTCATTGGTTATATGAGGTATTACCTGAACCGTACCACCACCAAAGTCGCCTCTTCTTTCCTTTTGGATTACTGACCAATATATTTTACCGGTAGTAACGTTGGAGTTTTTGCTTAAGCTCTCATCTATAAATCGTTCGTAGTGACCGAGGTCTAAATCAGTTTCTGCCCCATCGTCGGTTACAAAAACCTCACCGTGCTGAACAGGGTTCATTGTACCGGGGTCAATATTTATATATGGATCAAATTTCTGCATGGTTACGGTATAACCACGTGCTTTTAACAAACGACCAAGTGATGCGGCAGTTATTCCTTTCCCGAGTCCCGAAACGACACCACCTGTTACAAATACATATTTTACCGGCATATTAACCCTCCTAAATGTTGTTTTATTAAATCAATCAACTTCAAAACATTCGATTTTGTCGTTGTTTGGCTAGCGCCAAATATTAGTATTTATAAGTTAATCTTAGAAAGTAAACTTTCACGATGAACTTATAAATACTAATGCTTGGTTTTTCGCATTAACAAAGTATACACCATTAGTTAGAAAAAATAAAGAAAAAACGTAATGGGTGTTCATAGTATTTTCATAATGTTTTTGTTGCTTTTAAAATGATAGCTACTTATAATGGAATATGTGGAAATAGGAGGATATTATGAATAATCGCAATGATAAAAATCCAAATGATAAAAAACCGGGTGAAAATAATAACGGTGGGAAAAATAACTTTACGTTTATTATAATGGTAATGTTAATAACATCAATTATTCTATTAGCGCTTTACTCGATAAGAGGAGCAAATTCATCGGAAGAGGTAAGCTATGACAAGTTTCTGTCAATGGTTCAGAAAGGTGAAGTAGAGAAAGTAGTTGTTGAAACTGACAAAATTGTAATTACAGTAAAAGACAAAGAAACCGATGAATCTAAAGAATATTACACCGGTGTAATTAATGACGATAATTTGGTAAATATACTAACCAAAGCGAATGTGGAGTTTGAACAGAAGGTCCCTGATACATCATCGCAACTTATACTCAACTTAATATTTACATTTTTACCGATAGCCTTAATAGTTGGAATGGTAATATGGATGACAAGGAAAATGGCTAAGGGCGGCGGTATGATGGGCGTTGGAAAGAGTAATGCCAAGATGTACGTTGAAAAGGAAACAGGCGTTAATTTTAAAGATGTCGCAGGTCAGGATGAAGCGAAGGAATCACTACAAGAAGTGGTTGATTTTCTTCACAATCCGAATAAGTACACAACAGTAGGAGCTAAGTTGCCAAAGGGTGCCTTACTGGTAGGACCTCCGGGAACAGGTAAGACTTTGCTTGCAAAGGCTGTTGCCGGTGAAGCAAAAGTTCCTTTCTTTTCGCTTTCCGGATCAGCATTTGTAGAAATGTACGTAGGTGTAGGTGCTTCTAGAGTTAGAGATTTATTCAAACAAGCACAACAGATGGCACCTTGTATCATTTTTATAGATGAGATTGATGCTATTGGAAAAAGCCGTGATAACCAAATGGGGGGTAATGATGAGAGAGAACAGACTCTAAATCAATTACTCGCTGAGATGGATGGATTTGAAAGTAATAAAGGTCTGGTACTTCTTGCAGCGACCAATAGACCTGAGATATTAGACCCTGCACTTCTTAGACCGGGACGTTTCGATAGACGTATTATAGTTGAAAAACCTGATCTCAAGGGTAGAGTAGATGTACTAAAGGTGCATTCTAAAGATGTAAAGATGGATGAGACTGTAGATCTTGAAGCGATAGCACTTGCAACAAGCGGAGCTGTTGGTTCTGACCTTGCCAATATGATAAATGAATCGGCTATCAATGCAGTTAAACACGGAAGACAAGCGGTATCCCAAGCCGATTTATTTGAAGCAGTTGAAGTTGTTCTGGTCGGTAAAGAGAAGAAAGACCGTATCATGAGTCAGGAAGAACGTAAGATAGTATCTTACCATGAGATAGGTCATGCACTAGTAAGTGCTTTGCAAAAGGATTCCGAACCTGTACAAAAGATAACCATAGTTCCAAGAACCATGGGAGCACTTGGATATGTAATGCATACTCCTGAAGAAGAAAAGTTTTTAAATACAAAAAAAGAACTTGAAGCTATGCTTGTAAGTATGCTCGCCGGACGTGCAGCGGAAGAAATAGTATTTGATACAGTAACAACGGGTGCATCAAATGATATTGAAAGAGCTACAAGTATTGCAAGAGCTATGATTACTCAATATGGTATGAGTGATACGTTTGGATTAGTTGGGTTAGAATCAGTACAACATAAATACCTTGATGGAAGAGCAGTAAGAAATTGTGGTGAAGAAACAGCTTCTGAAATTGATCATGAGGTAATGAAAATTATTAAAGAGGCCTATGAAGAAGCTAAGAAACTTCTTGGTGAACATAGAGAAGCACTTGATAAGATTGCTGAGTTCCTTATTGAAAAGGAGACGATTACCGGAAAAGAATTTATGGAGATATTCCATAAAGTAGAAGGAATAGAACAGCCGGATGAAGAAAATAAGGAAAACAAAGAACGTATTGCTATAAAAGAGATGGAAGATAAAATCAAAAGTGGTAATAAAAAAGAAGAAGCAGCAAAAGACGATAAAAAAGAAGATATAAAGGAAGATATAAAAGAAGATATAAAAGAAGATAGTACAGAAGATGAAAAGTAGGGATTATGTTTGATATTCAGGAAGAGTTAAAAAAGCTTCCGGCAAAGCCCGGTGTATATCTTATGCATGATGAAGAAGACAAAATCATCTATGTAGGAAAGGCCTTAAGCCTCAAGAACCGTGTAAGACAGTATTTTCAAAGCAGTAGAAATAAGGGTGCCAAGATTGAAAGAATGGTTACCCACATTTCGCGCTTTGAGTATATCATTACAGATTCTGAGGTTGAGGCCTTAGTTTTAGAGTGCAATTTGATAAAAGAGCACCATCCCAAGTATAATACTATGCTGATGGATGATAAAGGATATCCATTTATAAAGGTAACTATTAATGAGCCGTTTCCCAGAATAATGCTTGCCAGAAGAATTATAAAAGACAAAGCGAAATATTTTGGACCCTATACTAGTTCGGGTGCGGTTAAAGATACTATCGATCTAGTTAGAAAGATTTATAATATAAGAGACTGCAACAGAAAATTACCGCGTGATATAGGCAAAGAGCGTCCCTGTCTTTATTATCATATAAAGCAATGCAAGGCACCTTGTCAAGGTTATATTTCAGAAGAAGACTATGCTAAATCAGTTGATCAAGTGCTAAAATTCCTAGGTGGAAAATATGATGATGTAATTAATTTGCTGCAGGAAAAAATGGAAGAAGCATCAGAAAATATGTCCTTTGAATCCGCGATAGAGTATCGTGAACTTTTAGGTAGTGTAAAAAAGATATCCCAAAAACAAAAAATTACTGATATTGCCGGCGAGGATAGAGATATAATTGCTGTTGCAACACAGGATACGGATGCTATCGTTCAGATATTCTTTATTAGAGGTGGACGTATGATAGGAAGGGATCATTTCTATCTAAAAATTGCCGAAGGTGATACAAAAACGGACATATTATCCAGCTTTATTAAGCAATTTTATGCGGGAACACCCTATATTCCTTTTGAACTTATGCTTCCTTCTGAAATTGAAGATAAAGAAGTTATTGAAGAATGGCTGTCTTCAAAAAAGCAGCAAAAGGTGCACTTAATTATACCGGTAAAAGGTCAGAAAGAGAGGCTGATTAAGCTAGCACAAAAGAATGCAGAACTTATACTAAATACCGATAAGGAAAGAATTAAGCGCGAAGAAGGCAGAACTATAGGTGCGGTAAAAGAGATTGAAAAGCTGATGGGAATAAAAGGAATTACACGAATGGAAGCGTTTGATATTTCCAATATTAGTGGTTTCGATACAGTTGGATCAATGGTTGTATATGAAAAGGGTAAACCAAAACGAAATGATTATCGTAAGTTCAAAATACGTGGAGTACAAGGACCTGATGATTATAAAAGCATGCAAGAAGTATTAAGCAGAAGATTTATTCATGGAATAGAAGAAAAAGATGGAAACAAAAGTACGAGTAGCTTTAGTACTTTCCCGGACTTAATACTGATGGATGGAGGAAGAGGTCAAGTTAATATTGCTATACAAGTTCTTAACGAGTTGAAGTTAAGTATACCTGTCTGTGGTATGGTTAAAGATGACAGTCATAGAACAAGAGGACTTTATTATAACAATGAAGAAATACCTATTGATAAGAATTCAGAGAGCTTCAAGCTTATCACAAGAATTCAGGATGAGGCTCATAGATTTGCAATTACATTCCACAGAGATTTGAGAAGCAAAGGGCAAGTACACTCTATTCTTGACGATATCAAAGGGATTGGTCCGGCAAGGCGAAAAGTATTGATGCAGAGTTTTAACAATATTGAAGAAGTGAAGAGCGCAACGATAGAAGAACTGGCAAAGCTTCCGACTATGAATGAAGGTGTGGCAAAAGAAATTTATAACTTTTTTCACTAATTATGATATACTAAATTGAATATTAAGAAAGTGGAGGAATACAATAATGGCGGATAGAGAAGTTGGAATCAGAGATATAATGGAAAAGATGCATTTAGAAAACATGACGCCGGATGTAGATCTGTCAGAGAAAGCAGTAGAGATTCCTGATATTAATAGACCGGCACTTCAGCTTACAGGATTTTACGAACATTTTGATTCAGAAAGATTACAAGTTATAGGTCACGTTGAATATACATACTTAAGCAAACTTAGCGTAGATAAAAGAAATAGTGTGTACGATAAATTATTATCATATAAGATACCTGCAATTATATTTACAAGGAGTCAGCAACCGGAAGATAGCCTAGTTGAGAAGGCGACGAAGGTGGGAGTGCCTGTGTTTGTTTCGAAAATGCCTACATCAAACTTCACAGCAGAGATAATACGTTGGCTGAATGTTGAACTAGCTCAACGAATATCTATACATGGTGTATTAGTCGATGTATTTGGTGTCGGAGTGCTAATAATGGGAGAAAGCGGAATAGGAAAAAGTGAAGCAGCATTGGAATTAATTAAAAGAGGACATCGTCTTGTTAGTGATGATGTAGTAGAGATACGAAAAGTAAGTGATGAAACACTTGTGGGAGCAGCACCCGCAGTTACAAAGCATTTTATTGAGCTTAGGGGTATTGGTATAGTAGATGTTAAGGCATTATACGGAGTACAAAGTGTTAGAGAAACACAAAATATAGATCTCGTTATTACATTGGAAGATTGGGATAGAGAGAAAGACTATGATCGCTTAGGACTTGAGGATCAGTATACGGAATTTCTAGGGAATAAAGTAGTGTGCCATAATTTACCTATCAGACCAGGTAGAAATTTATCTATAATTGTAGAAACAGCAGCTGTTAATCATAGACAAAAGCAGCTTGGATATAATGCAGCAGAGGCACTTTATAAACGAGTACAAAAGAATTTGTCAAAATAGTATTACAAAATAATATTTCAAAGTCGAAACAAATATGAGAAATTAAAAGTAATCGGAGGATGAAATGAGTTATTGCTACGGGGTTGATATAGGTGGAACAACAGTTAAGATGGGGTTATTCGAATCGGATGGCACCCTATTAGAGAAATGGGAAATCAAAAGTAGAGTCGAGAACGAAGGAAAAGAAATACTTCCGGATGTTGCAAAAAGTATAAAAGAAAACATGAAAAACAAAGGAATGGACTTGAACGAGTTAGATGGTATAGGCGTAGGGATTCCGGGACCGGTTAATTCAGATGGAGTTGTACCAAAAACTGCTAATCTGGGATGGGGTAAAAAGGACGTTAAATCTGAGATGACGGCATTGATTCCAACTAAGATTGAGGTTGCTAATGATGCTAATGTTGCAGCTCTTGGTGAAATGTTCTCAGGAGGAGGCAGGGGATATAAAAACCTATTGGTTATTACTCTGGGAACCGGGGTAGGCGGTGGTATCATAATAAATGGTCAAGCGCTTGTAGGTGAACATGGATCCGGAGGAGAAATTGGACACATAACAGTAAATCACTTGGAAACGGAAGTTTGTGGTTGTGGTAGAAAAGGCTGTTTGGAGCAATATGCATCTGCGACGGGTATAACAAGACTTGCTAAAATCAAAGTAGAGAGTGATAAAAGAGAGACAGTTTTAGATACAAGCAACATGTCGGCAAAAGCAGTATTTGATGCTATGAAAGAAGGAGATATCGTTGCTGCTGAAATAGCAGAAGAGTTTTTCGAGTGTTTAGGATCTGCTATATCAAGTATATCAGTAATTATTGATCCGGCTATAGTAGTAATTGGCGGTGGAGTATCTAGAGCCGGAGAAGTTCTTTTAGAAGGCGTAGAGAAACACTTTAAAGAAGTATCGTTTTTTGCAAATAAGGACACCAAATTTGCGTTGGCTGAGTTGGGAAATGATGCCGGAATATATGGTTGTGCTAAGTTGATAATATCATAATAATTTAGATTAACTAATCAAATAAGTAGGTAAAAGAAACACCACGCGCTGTTGAAAATAAAATGCGCGTGGTGCTTTTATTATATTATGGTGTATCAGGTGGAACTTCTTCTCTATCTCCGGTATCACCAGTGTCTCCGGTATCGCCAGTATCTCCGGTGCCTTCAGTATCTTCCGTATCGTAATCATCATCGGAGTAATCGTCTGAATCACTGCTAGGTGTAGGCGCTCTATAATGACCGGGGCAGGTTTCCGTAGGCAACGTATCGTTAGCATAGAACTCAGTTGCACCACTGCATGTTCCATTTGGATTTGCAAGTTTGCCGGTTATACTACAGATTTGCGCTTGCGTAACTGTGGCTGGTATTTTAAAATCCTTTTGTTCAAGATTTTCATGTATTTGCGCCATAATCGGAGTCCATATTTGTGGAATAAAGTTATATGACATCGGTTTGTTATCATCATATCCAATCCAAACTGCACAAGTGTAATAAGGAGTATACCCTATAAACCAATAATCTACAGCAGAAGTTGTTGTACCGGTTTTTCCGGCTACAGGCATATTGGGTAGTTGGTATGCGGTTCCGGTTCCTTCTGTAACAACACTTTGCATCGCACTAGTAAGTAGATATGCAGTAGAATCTTTTATAGCCTGTGTTGTTTCACCTGTGCCGTCTAATAGTATATTGCCGTCATGATCCAAAACCTTTGTGTAAAAAGTCGGTGCGTTATATGTTCCTCCATTTGCAATCGCAGCGTATGCACTACAAATCTGATAATTATATATACCATCAGTAATACCTCCGAGAGCTAAGGTTTCATGTAAATCACTAAATACTTGACCATTAATAACTTTTTCTCGTACAAGAGTAGTTATTCCGAGTTTTTCGGCATATTGTATTCCGACTTCCTGAGTAAGTTGATTACTTATTTTTACAGCAATAGTATTAGTAGAATCAATAATGGCTCTTCTAACTGTCATATTACCATAGTAACCGGAATATGCATTTACGAGCACCTTGCCATCCTTTAGAGTAACGGCTTCATCTCGTTCTATGGATGAGAGAGTTACTAACCCCTCGTCAAGAGCAGGTGCATATGTAGTAATAATTTTAAAAGCTGAACCCGGTTGGCGAGTTGATCCCTTATAAGCTCTATTTAAGCTTTGGCTTGTTGGCTTGTCGCCACGTCCACCTACCATAGCCTTAATCTGACCATTGCTTTGATCAATAAGTGTAAGAGATACTTGTGGCTGAAGTGTTATGTTATATTGCTCGTCGTATTGATCACCTTCTTGGGCAATAGTGGCCTTCCAAGTTCCAATGGCCTCTTCGGCTAATTGTGGTGAAGCAAATACTAAGGGGTATTCCTTTCCGTAATTTTCTTTAAGGAAATTACGAATGTGACCCGAACCGTAGTTTTCTATTGACCCGTCCGCTCTAGTGACTGTTAAAGCATAATTAAGACCGTATTCAACAGCAGGATATGCTGCGGAATTATTAGCGTGTGCATCGCAAACGCTTTGCAGCCAGAGACCTTGAGTTGAATAAATAGAAAGCCCACCACCATAAACAGCGTTATATGCTTGGGTTTGTGTATAACCAAGTTGAGTTTGCAGATGATCCATTACCTGATTTGACAATGCATCTATAAAGTATGTATTAGGAGAATCAGGTTCAATACTACTATTAACCGTTTGTATTCTGGAATAAACGTCATCAGCCATAGCCTCATCGTACTGATCCTTGGTAATATACCCGTGAGCAGCCATATTACTAAGCACTTTTTCGCGACGCCTAGCGTTTTTATCAGGATTAGTTATTGGGTTATAACCGGTAGGGTTCTGAGTGATTGCCGCAATAACGGAACACTCGGATAATGTTAAATCTGATACATTTTTATTAAAATATCTTTTTGATGCAGTTTGTACACCCAATGTATTTTGACCAAGATTAACAGTATTCATATAATACTCGAGAATCTGGTCTTTGCTCATTTCTTTTTCGATATTAAGAGCTAAGTATTGCTCCTGCAACTTACGTTTAAAACTTTCAACAAAACCACTTTCATTCATGAAATTAGGGTATAGAGTGTTTTTGATAAGTTGCTGTGTTATCGTACTGGCACCTTGGGAGAAGTCTCTGGATGTGATGCCTAAAAAAGCAGCTCTGGCAATACCGGTGAGATCAATACCATTGTGCTCATAGAAACGCTCATCCTCAATAGCGACAAATGCATGTTGTAAATCAATAGGAATATCTGCTATTTCTGCGTATACACGATTTGAGCCTTCCGAGTTAAAAGAATCTGTAACCGTAGTTTCGTCATCAGCGTAGACAAATGAGGTATACTTCTGTGGCTTAACATCCGCCGGTGAAGCATCAGGTGCATCGTCAATTACACTTCTTAATAATAAACCGCCGCCAATTATTGCGACAATAAATACTCCTACTATACATAATAAAAAAGCCTTAAACAATCGGACACCAACGCGTTTATTCTGCATAGATGTCTTGGATGTGACTTTTTTTTGTTTTTTATAGGTTTTATTTTTACCGTAATCCATAAACAGTAGCCTCCTTCACAATTATCCATTATATCAAATATAGCTAAGTAAATAAAGAAAAATCACAAAAACTTAAGGTTGCATGTTACTATTAAGCTATGTGTAGGAAATTCAAGTTCATATTGCTTGATAATAGCACATAGTTCATTAGTGAGGAGTACCCATGGGGAACGAAAAAATAAAAATAACATATACAAGGGCCACAGCGGAAATAGAGGTTAAGAAATCCAAATTTATTGCGAGCGTGTATCCGATAAAATCAGAAGAAGAGGCACAAGACTTTATAAATAAAAAAAAGAAGGAGTGCTGGAATGCAGCACATAATTGCTATGCATACGTAGTAGGTGAGCGTATGAAAATCCAAAGGTTTTCAGATGATGGTGAGCCCGGAGGTACAGCAGGAAAGCCTATTCTTGATATACTTTTAGGCGAAGAGATACATAATACTCTTATAATAGTAACAAGATACTTTGGTGGTACATTACTTGGTACCGGAGGATTGATAAGAGCCTATGCTTCTGCAGCAAAAGAGGGGCTGGCTAATTCAGAGATAATAGAAAAAAGAAAAGGTATTTTGATAAGACTTAGCTTGGAATACACAGACGTAGGAAAAGTGCAGTATATAATCGGAAATGCAAGTATACCTATTTTAAAAACTGTTTATGAAAGTGATATCGCAATGGAGTTATACTTATCAGAGCAGGAATCTAAAGAGCTAATGGATGAAATAGTGGAAAGTACTGCAGGAAGAGTGAAATGGGATATTATAGAAGAGTGCTGGTTCGGCATATTCAAAAATGAAAGACGTGAAGTGTAAATTATTAATATAAAAAAGTTGAAGATATAATAAGAACTAAATCATTTATAATATATTTCTTTCGCTAACAGATGCGTCTTCAGGTATCTGAGAATATTTCCCCCAGCCAAAGATATGTGGCGGGATCATGTAGGCTACACCGATACCCAGCCCGATGGCAATAGCGGTTTTAAGCGTGTCGGTGGCGGTCATAAATCCTTCGAGAGCATAACCGAGAAAAAGTTTATATGCAATTGCGTAGATACCGGTTCCTGGTACCAATGTTAGAATTCCACCATAGAGAAAAATGGTGGTCGGAGCCTTGGAACGTACTGACAGTATTCGCGACATTGTAGTCAAAGCAAATGCAGCAATAAAAGTGGCGACTGGAGGGCTCAAAGCAAAGTTAAGGGCGATACGATAAATCAACCAGCTGAAAGCACCATTGAGTCCGCAAGTCAGATAATGTCGTTTCGATACACCAAAGAGGATTGTAAATCCGGTAGTTCCAATAATTGCTACAGGAATCTCGATTAATAATTCTTTTCCCATATCTCTATACCTCCTCACAGCAAAGTTAAGACAATACCGACGCCGATCACGGTTCCGGTAGCAGTAATTATAGCATCAGTCAGACGGATTACTCCGGTCAGATGCTCGTAGTTCATCAGGTTACGTATCCCATTAGTGAAAGAAACACCGGGTACAAGGGGGAATATTGCTCCGATAATCATATGGTTCAGATCATCTCCTAATCCCAACTTTAAGAAGATGGCACAGCACCCGGCGGCCAGTGCGGAACTGATGATCACATCCATCATCTTGGGGAAATTGACATTATCTAAAACTTTCTGCAAAAAAGCATACATGATTAAGCCGGCAATTGTTGCGGCGAGAGAGTCCAAGGGGGAGCCGCGGAATAAAAAGCAAAAGGCACCACTGCTGATCCCGGCGACGAGGATTTTCAACCAATCCTTTGAAGGGTTGAGAATTCTGATCGCATCAATCTGCTCTCGTAGTTCTTGGATCGTAAAGGCATTATTTTCAAGGTTTCGGGATAGTGTGTTGACCGCTTCAACCCGAGAGAGGTTTATATTCCCCAGAGAGGTATAGCGGATTTGACAAGAATAGTATTTCTCATCAATAGTAATGGATGTGAAAATACCATTGGCGACAATATAGGTATCAAAGTGCTCTAGCTGAAAGTATTCTGCGAGTCGTAGCATTGTGTCATGCGCCCGAAATATCTCACCGCCATTCGCAATGATGATTTCACCAACATCAACTGTTAAATCAAATTTTTCTTTTATTAGACGTTTCTTATTCATTCCAAATCCTCATAAATAACAGAAACAGCTATCCGACAAATGTCTGAATAGCTGTCTGGCTAGAGCGCTTGCTTGGCTAAAAGGCATCACTATTCAAGTGAATTTGTTTTGTCAAAACAAGCAGAAACAGAGTTCATAATCGCCGGTGAAAATCCATGTTCCTGAAGTGTTTTACATGCTTCGATTGTCACACCTCCTGGTGATGCCATCTGGTCAACCTTAACGGCGGGATGCTCACCGGTTTCGTTCAGAACAGTAGCTACGCCGAGCATGTTCATCAAGACAATATTGCGGGCATTATCACGATTTAGACCAATATGTACACCGGCATCGATTAAAGCTTCAAGGGTTTTGTAAAGCCACATCGGTCCAACATTGCTGAATGATGAGAACATGTTAAACATATTTTCTGTAATCGGCATGAGTTGTCCTAACGCACGGAGTAGTTCTTCGACATCGCATTTGTCCTGCTCGCTACAAAGCTCATTTAGATAGTAGGCGCTGTAACCATAGCCGGACTGACCTAATGTATTGGGCACGACACGGACGATCTTTTTGTCGTTACCCAATTGTTCTGTCAGAGTGTCAACGGTAATACCGGCAGCAATCGACAATACCACTGTTTGTGGATTAATAAGCGGTTTTAAAACTTTTGTAACAACTGGAATATGTACAGGCGTTACAGCGATAATGACAATAGCAGCTTTTTTGGCAGCCTCAGTTACATCGGCAACAGTTGTTATGTCGTAGGTTGCGGTCAGATAATCCCGACGAGCTACGACGGGATCGTTAACAGTAATGCATTCGGCAGTGAGTACACC
>JBKEBP010000103.1:0-2291 GCA_047973235.1 Suipraeoptans sp.
TGTATTGCTATGATTATTTAAATTATACCAAAAATAACATAAAAAAGCAATGAAGCAGCATGGAAATTGGGTTAAAGCAAATGTATAGTATGAGAGTAAGGGTTACTATAATAAAACTAAATTATTTTGGAGGATAATCTATGAAGAAGCAGGCATTTAATCCATACTTACCAAGTTATGAATATGTTCCCGATGCAGAACCTTATGTTTTCGGTGATAGGGTATATATATATGGTAGTCATGATCGTTTTAATGGAAATGAATACTGTATGAATAATTACGTCTGCTGGAGTGCTCCCGTGGATGACATGGGAAACTGGAGCTATGAAGGGGTTATATATGATAAAGTGAAGGATCCAATGTGTGATAATCCGGAAAAAAGATTACTTTTTGCACCCGATGTACAGCAAGGAGCGGATGGACGTTATTACCTTTATTATGCATTTGATTTTATGGGAGTTATGGCAGTAGCAGTAAGTAATACACCCGCAGGTGAATATGAATTTTATGGATATGTACATTATAAAGATGGTACTCTGCTAGGCAAAAAAGATGGGGATGCTTTTCAATTTGATCCAGGAGTATTAGTAGACGATGATGGAAGGGTATTTCTATACTCTGGCTTTTGTCCAATGACTACGAAAATGTTTCAATATCTCGGTTTCCCAGAGCCAATAATTAAAGGTGGAATGGTGATTGAGTTAGAAACAGACATGTTGACGGTAAAACAAGAACCAAAAGTTATCTTTCCATGGGGTGCTAATGGAAAAGGAACAAGCTTTGAAGGGCATGAGTTCTTCGAAGCTTCATCCATCCGGAAAATTGGCTGCAAATATTATTTTGTCTATTCGTCCATCAATGGGCATGAGCTATGCTACGCAATATCAAACAAACCAGACGGTGATTTTATTTATGGAGGTACAATTATATCCAATGGAGATATTTACTTGGATGGACGAACAAGTGAAAATGCATTGAATTATACAGGTAATAATCATGGAAGTATTGTTGAAATCAATGAACAATGGTACGTGTTTTATCATAGACAGACAAACAGACACCAGTTTTCACGACAAGTATGTGCAGAAAAAATTATCATCGAAAATGATGGTACAATAAAACAGGTAGAGATGACAAGCTGTGGTTTGAATTATGGACCTCTAGTAGGTAGCGGAAGCTATGATGCAAGAGTGGTGTGTAATTTGATAAGTCGTTTTGGTGCAATAACTTACGGCTTTGGCGTTGCAATGGAGGAATACCATCCATATTTAACTCAAGATGGTGCTGACAGGGAAGATAATCCAAATCAGTATATTGCTAATATGACGGAGTCTGCGGTAGCAGGATTTAAATATTTTGAATTAAAAAAATTAAAAGCAATAGTAATAACTGTACGTGGTACCGGAAAGGGTATAATGGAAGTTAGTTCAGTTCTAAAGGGATCACCAGCGGCTGCAATTGTGGTCGATGCTTCTAGTGGATGGAAAGAGTATAGCAGTGATATTCAATTACCCGATGGAATAACAGATTTATATTTCACTTACCATGGAGAAGGATACATTGATTTTCTGAGTTTTGAGCTAAAAATTAATTAATTTGTTTGATTTTGATTTAAACTGCTCTATTTGCAATAGAAGAAGATAAGAAAGTATGAAGTTATTCGTATCCGCTTGTCTTTTGATATTGTTAAAAGAGTGCAGCTTTTTATGATATAAGCAATTCACCTTGAAGTAAAGTCCAGTGTCTCAAATATTTTAAAACCAGTTTGTATTATTCGTCTGCCACGGCATTAGAAATATTTTGTCTCTGGAATGCAGTGAAATCAAGGGCTATAGAGGTTGCCAGTTCTAAAATCCCAACAACGTCCCAAGAATGAAAAATGGCAGATGTTTTGTTACGTATTGTAACAAGAAAATTTGATTTTAAAAAGACTGTGACATAATTTAAAACAGAATTAAAGAGTGGTCGTAAGCATTGGTAAATGCAGCACTTAGGATTAAGTGCTTGACTACTACAGAACAAACCCAGTCGGGTATGTCAAGATAACCAAGATGCTGGTGATGACTTGATGTTCATGGCTGGGTTTGTCATTTATTGTTTATTATCAGAAAATAAAATAGGTATTAATTTCTCTAATATTACGTAAGCGCTGAATAATAGGGTGGATTTTATTTCCATTAATTATCTGTCATAATAAATGCAATGAGTGAAAACAAATTGCTCGTACTATGAAGGAGGTCAAAAATATATGGGTTATTCACCTTATTCTGTTGAAAAACGCTTATCACTAA
>JBKEBP010000122.1:0-35298 GCA_047973235.1 Suipraeoptans sp.
GCATGTGTTAAGCACGCCGCCAGCGTTCATCCTGAGCCAGGATCAAACTCTCGTCTAAAAAGCTTTGGTTTGGTGTTTCACAAACCTTAGCGGCTTAGACGCTCCACAGCTCTTAGCGAGGGCACTCCCGAGCTTAGTGCTGCTGGAGCTTCCCGTTTAAGATGTGTAACATCTAAACAAAAGTTTAAAACTGAATTCAAGAAAAACTAACTAGCTCTTCTTTGTATTCCCGTTTTACGGTGAGTTTTGGGTGGTGTTTCCTATTATATAGTTAACACCGATTGTTCTTTGAATTTTTCTCTAATAATAGCTTGTTGCGATTATCATCTACATTCATAGACTCATTCGCTACAACACTATTTGAAATTTCAAGGTTGTTGTTCATTATTTAATTATCAAGGTTCTTTCGAGCACTTAGTATTGTGGCTCGTTATGAGCACTTAGCGACTGTTCTTCGGTCGGTTACGTGCGATACATGTCATCAATACTTTGTGAGGTTCTTTCGAACTTATTATTGTGACTCGTTGCCTTCCCTCACGGGTCAGCCTAACTATAGTATCATTTCCACTTAGCAACTGTCAAGGGACTTTTGAATCTTTTTTATTTTTTTTCAAACCTCTGATTTTTAGCACTATAACTTGAGGTTCAATTCATAAATATCTCTACATATGGGATATTAATTATCTTCCTATTTACTCCCATTTAAGCTTTTTATTATTCGCACATATTTCAAAATGATACTTAGCTATTCCTAAGTCTACTTTCGTATATATCCCTGATCCGTGATAAGCTTTTACTATATTATCTTTTTCTAATACAAAACGAAATTTCTGTTGATTCATTGCCGTTGGGGCAAGCTGTGCTGCTATGATTCCTCTTTTGAACCATTCCGGTGAATCCTTCGTAATATTACTTAAGGCTTCTATTGGTTTAACTTTGTGTACTACTCCCTGATTAGTTCCATATCCTATAGCAATTACCATTAACAGCTTTTGACCCTGTTTTACATCAATATTTGCTTTCGTCTTATTTTTACTAAAGGTCATAGCAACCCAACATGTGTTTAGTCCTAGCCTTTGTGCCTCCATAACAATCTTCTCACCATAATAACCACCCTTTTCTTCCAGACTGTTATCATTGTCACCAACAATTGCTACATAATTATTTACATTGGTGAACTTACCATACCTAGCTAACATACTTGAAAATGCATTTGGTTCGTTGATACATAACTGAATATTAAGTCCGCTTTCTTCATTACACTGATTTACAGTTTGCTTTATCGTTTTGAGTGTATCACCTTCGATAGCTTCATCCATGTAGCTTCTTACTGAATGTCTTTCATTTACTAATTCAAATATCTCCATGCTTTGCCTCCCTTAATGATGTAAAGTCCTGTTTCTCTTATTTGTTATCCTCACTGTACAAAAAGTCCCTCGCCTTTCAGCGAAGGACTAAACTTTCAACCCGACCCTTTTATCCTTTCTAGGCGAAGACTACTTCTTCTGCCCGGAAAGGATAAAAAATGTCTCCCCATGGGTCACATCACTTTCGTGAGAGGTGCGGGGAGTCCTGTTACTATTATAATAGGCTATCTGAAAAAAAAGTCAACTAAAATTTGCTCAAATTCGCAGCGTCTTAATTTCTATAGTAAATGCAACCACTGTCGTCTATGTAAAAACAAAGAGCCGATGGACAATCATTTCTTACTCTAATCCATATAACTCAAATGGACGCTCCAACAGCGCTTGTCGATATAGGCTAATAACCGACTTCACTTTAAAAAACATGCACTTGGCAGTGCCGATAAGACCGTCAGTGATGAGTCCTTTTGCGTAGGCTTCCTCTTGAATCGCATACCAAGGCATCACCTCCGGCATCCATGATTCAATCATCCACTGTTCTTCAGGATATTTTGTCAAAGCCTCTTTTGTTGGTTTGAACCGATTGCTGATTTCGGTGGGCAAAGCATCCTCTACATAATGCATGGCGGATAGCTTGTATATATCCACACCCAAAAGCAGAGCGTACCCATCATTGTCAATCAGATGCCGAAAGCCCTTAGCGTGTTCACTAGCGTCCTTACCCCAGGCGGAAACACGGAAGTGGCCATCACCGGTTTGCACATCCGGCCTTTGACGAAAGGCATCAGCCACAATACCCATAGCAGTGCGCTTTGCGTCCGGAGATAATATTTGAATCTTTGTGGCAAGTCCAAGCTGCCGATCCTCATCTGTGAGCAGCAAATTAGGCGAGAGACAAAACGAAGGCATTACAATTGCACCGTCGCTGCCCACTGTCTGCATCAGGGCTTCAATAACGCTTTGCGCACCGCCCTCCACATGACCTAAGCTACTAAGGGAACAATGAACCTCCAGCGCCATACCCTTGCCAACACCAATATCCAGCAAGCCTTGTTCAATATCCGCTTTGTCAATTATTGTTTTGCTCAACGGTTAGCACCTCCGCAACAGTATAGTTCTTTCTTCAAGATATAGAGCTTATTATTTCATTATTCACTCCATCAGACTGCTGATGTATCTCTGAACTCTTTCAAGAAACTCACAAGCCTCAAGTCCATCCATCTGAACATGGTGGAACTGAAAGGACAGCGGAAGCTTCACCTTATCCTGCTCTTGGCGGTATTTACCCCATATGACAAAGGGGTTGTTAAAAATCCCGCTGTACATATTCACAACACCATCGATATCGTATTTTACGAGACTTGACGTATCGACAATCATGCGGCCCTCCATCTCGTGATTCTCGCATTTCTCATATACTGATTCGGTCAGCTTGCAGTACATCGCATTGAAATCCTTGAGATTCTCTGTGTAGGCAATATCACAGGAGTTAATGCCGCCATTTTTGTTGGAAATGATAACATTAACGCCGATTTCACTGTATTCCATCATTTTTCTGCCTACGGGAAGCAGTCGGAACTTTTTTGTTTCATTTGCGGCATGGGCAACGCAATAGCAGATAAGCATATTTAGCTTATATCCTTTTGATTTCAGGTCTATCAGATTCGATATGTCAAGGGTTTTGAATATTGTAACCATAGGCATGGGTGCGTCTTTGTACAATTCCCAGCTTGCCGCTCTGTCGGTATCTAATGGATTAACCTCTCTCATCGTCTGCATTACTCTTTCACCAGTGCGTATAGTTTCATATCGACTATTTCACCATTTTTTACTGCGTTCCGGTGCAGCGTGCCTTCAAACTGAAATCCTGCTTTTTCTAAAACTCTGCACGAAGCCGAATTTTGCGCAAACGGCTCGGCAAATATCCGAATGATGTCTGTGTGCTCAAACACATAATGACAGGCTTCTTTCACGGCATTTGTGGTAAAGCCTCTACCCCAATATGGCTGCGCAAGATAATAGCCCATTTCAGCAGTTCTATTGTGAATATTATCTTTGCGGAAAATCCCGATACTCCCGATAGCCTTGCCATTGTCATGGATTGCCCATGCATATTGGGAATCCACAGGTGCACTCAAAATGCTGTTTATAAATTCGACCGCATCAGTCTGCGTATAAGGAGATGGTATTCCATCTCTTAGATTATCAGTGATTCTCTTGTTGTTTATTGCCTTTGACAAATCACAAGCATCATCCAGAACCCACGCTCTCAAGTATTCCATTTTTCGCCCTCCGTCCGTGTTATGTTTTTATACTTGGCATAGTGATTGTCCCATGATCACTTTTTCCAGCTCCCCACAACGATAAACAGCGACCCTGCTAATACCAAAATAGCCATGCTCAAATAATTCCAAACATCCATCCGGGGAATGCCAGTGAAAGTGTCCACCACATGGTTTATCGCCCCTGCGACAGGTGCCGCTAGTATAATGGATATTCCGCCTGCAGCGAGCTTATTTTTCATTTTGGAAAAAATGAGATAAGCGATCCACAGATATGCCATTCCAATCGCCGTAGCTCTTGTTCCGATATAGATCATCGCTTCCTGATAACCGCTCAGCACGCCCAAGACATATAAAAACGGCACAGTCAGCAGAGTTGCAAGGCATAGTGTTACCGCTAATCCCTTGCGGGGAAACTGAAACAGCGGAATCGCAATAAGCCATGCGTACAAGGTGGCGGCAATGGGATAGAGCGACCATGTTAGACCGCCTTGGATGGCAAGGTTACAAATGATACAGGTAAGAATCCCAATTACGCATAACGCAGTGAATATATTTCTAATAAGCGGCAGCGTGGATTCGATTTTGCTGCTGCGATTTACATACTTTGATTTCATAATAATCTCCTTGTTTTTCAATTAGTAGTAGTTCCTGTATGCATTATAAACTACTTTTGTAGTCCAGTCAATGGCAGTTTTCCGTTCTGCTTTTTTCATAACACAATTACAAGAACTATATTTAGTATACTGCACACGAAAAAAAGATGCTGCAAACACTGTAAATACAGCATTCTTCACATCTTTACATCTTCATTTCTTTTTGAGCGGAGAAGGAGGGATTTGAACCCTCGCGCCGGTCACCCGACCTACACCCTTAGCAGGGGCGCCTCTTCAGCCTCTTGAGTACTTCTCCAGCAACGCTAATTATACTAGACGTAAAATATTATGTCAATTGCTTTTTCAAAATACCTTCCTTGACAACAAAAATTTTGGCTGATACGATATATTCTGTAAATAATATACCAATTGAAATGGAGGAGAACTATGATTAGGATAATTGCAACTTTCAATCTGGAACCCGCAAGTATAGACAAGGCAATTGAATACGCTAAAGAGCTTGTATCAGAAACAAGAAAAGAGAACGGATGTATTCAATATGATTTGATACAGGCCGACGAAATACCTACAAAGCTGGTTGTACTTGAAAACTGGGAAACTCGGGAAGCACTTGACGCACATTCAAACTCTGAACATTTCTTGCGACTCGTACCGCTTATTTCCGGCTTGTGCTACAAAGCACCCGATATAGAAAAATATCATTCATTAATCTAATTTTCACGAATCACCGAAATCCCCTGTCTTAGCATATCGACATGTAAGACTGTCTGCTATTTAGGGGATTTTAGTCTGTGCTTCTACCCTATGTGAAGCAAATACCAAAACTACAGACATTATACTTTGCAAATATTTTTCAGAAAAATGTTGACAAATGTATATTGGTTAGTTAGTATAGTAATTAACCAAGGAGGTGGTCGTATGGATCTAAAACAGGATGTACCTATTTTTTATCAAATTGCTGAAACTATTGAAGACGGAATTCTTACAGAATCATTCAAAGAAGGTGAACAAGTCCCTTCTATCACTGAGTTTTCCTTGCTATACAAAATTAATCCGGCTACAGCTAATAAGGGTATTAACCTACTTGTCGATGAAGGTATCTTATATAAGAAGAGAGGTGTAGGAATGTTTGTAAAAGAAGGCGCAATAGAAAAACTTAAAAAGAAACGACAATCACAGTTCTATGCTTTATATGTAGAGAGGATGATAAAGGAAGCCAGAAAGCTTAATATATCATCTACTGACATAATCGGCATGATTGAAAGGGGATTTGACAATGAGTAATTTGACAATTAATCACGTTAGTAAGAGTTTCGGTACTACACTGGCTCTTCATAAAGTGAATCTAACATTTGAGGAAAATAAAATATACGGTTTACTTGGCAGAAATGGTGCCGGGAAAACTACACTTTTAAATATAATTAATAACCGCATATTTGCCGATGAAGGTACTGTTACACTTGATGGTACCCTTGCTACTGAAAATAGCAGTGTACAGCGCAAATTTTATTATATGGGTGAGAAACTGCTATATCCTGATTCTATGAAGGTTAATAAAGCAATTAAATGGACTAAAGAGTTTTACCCTTCTTTTGATACAGAGTATGCTCTTAAACTTGCAAAGGCCTTTGATTTGCCACTTAAGAAAAAAATTAATAGTTTAACAACCGGTGACAAATCAATATTTAAAAATGTAATTGCTCTAAGTGTAAATGTTCCTTTTGTTTTTCTTGATGAGCCTGTCCTTGGACTTGATGCTAATCACAGGGAACTGTTTTACAAGGTATTGATTGAAAAATACATTGAGAGCCCTGCAACTTATGTAATATCCACTCATCTTATTGAAGAAGTTGCTAATATAGTTGAAAATGTTATTATCATTAAAAGCGGACAGATAATTAATAATGACACCAAAGAAAATCTCTTGTCAAATGGTTACTGTATCTCCGGTCCGGGCACAATGGTTGATGAATATATTAAAGGAAAACATGTAATAGGTATTGATTCTCTTGGTGGACTCAAAAGTGCTTATTTACTTGGTACACCTGATGAAAATACAGATGACAGACTTGAAATTTCCGGACTCGACTTGCAGAAGCTGTTTATCCGGCTAACTAATTCTTAGGGGGTTGCACTAATGAAAAAAATATTAAAATATCAAATTAATAATCATAAAATGACTATACTTATATTTACAATTGTTTCGATTTTCCTATATTCATTTTCAAATTTTACTTTTGTGTTTAATGGGAATAGTACAGTTTCATTTAACGGAATAGAAATGATGGGCTTAATAATATGCTTCATATTATTTGTCGGCGATTACGGTGAAACCTTTAGATTTAGCATACAAAATGGTGTGACCAGGAAAAATACATACTTTAGCTCTATATTATTAGCACTTATATTGTCTTTTCTGTTCTCGCTGATTTCTCTAATTATTAATATAATATTTTCACTAATACTTGGATTATCAGATGTGTTGTATTTGAGCATGACTACATTAATTTTTGGTACAAATGTATCTGTGTTTATAGGCATGTTACAGAGCTTTGTTTACACCTTTACTATGATACTTGTCGGTAGTATGTTTGGAATACTTCTTGCTACAATGTTTGCAAGAGCAGGAAGAATCGGACGTGTTCTCATTGCTGCAGGAGTTCCTATAACTCTTTTCGTAGGATTTCCCGTGATTGGTTCCAATTTATATAATATTGCACCAACTTTCGTAAATCGAATTAGCGATTTTGTACTTTATATAATGGGTTATCAAACTAATAATCCGTTTTTAGGAAGTTTTACTATGATAATATGTGCTGCAATACTCGGGATAATCGCATTTTTTATCAACAGAAAAATCGAGGTTAAGTAATTAGTAAAGGGGTTGCCATTGCATATGATTCCAGAGTGAATTCTTCTGTCTTCGCGCTGGAAGACAATGCTTGGTGCTGTGTGCGCCCCTCAGGAACTGAACAAAAACTTGATTTACTTAACAACTCACTATTAAAAATGTAGCATTTCCAAAAAGTTCCATTTGGGACGAGTTAGCAGGAATAAAAATACATGTCCCTTTTTTAAATTCCAACTTATTCCTCTTCTCATATAATCCGCCACCACCTTCAATACATAACAGAACGTGAAATGAGTTCATATCGCTTTGATATTTGACTCGGGTGTCATTTTCTTCAACATTAATAAGCATACGCTCAACATTAAAATGCTCACATCTGCACAACAGCTCTTTTGCACATCCTTGGCTATATCGTAAAACACGCATTGGTTGATATGGGAATTTATCCTTACTGTACGACAATACATCTAACGCCTTTTTAATATGAAGGTTTCGGGTCTTTCCATCGATTCCTACCCTATCATAATCATGCAGTCTATAAGTAATATTAGAGCTTTGTTGAATTTCAGCTATCAAAGATCCTCTGCAAATAGCATGTACCGTACCTGCTTTTACGAAGAACACGTCATTTTTATTAACCGGTATTTTCTGCAGATGCTTATTTAGGTTCCCACTCTCGAGACTTTTTAAAGTCTTGTCTCTATTCATCTCATGCCGAAATCCATAAATTAATTCTGCTTTTTCCTCCGCCTCCAATACATACCACATTTCATGTTTACCCAAAGATCCATTCTCATTTATAAACGCATACTTATCATCAGGATGTACTTGAATGGAAAGATCTTCTTTTGCATCTATTAGCTTTATAAGGATAGGTAAATTCTTCCGGTCAGCACAGTGTGCTCCCAAATACTCTCTGTGTCTTTCCAACACATTATCCAGCCTGTCACCCTCATGTTCTCCCGTTTCAACCTTACAGCATCCATCCGGATGCGTCGAGCACTCCCATGTTTCTGCCAGAGGTTCCAAATCTATATCTTTAAAAAACTTTTTCTTCAGTTCATTTCCACCCCATATATAACTTTTCCCTTCCGGCTTAAGCAAAAATGGGCTGTGCCCTAAGTCTATGCTTTTGCTTGTCATAAACGCTTATCTCCTTACCAATTTGAACCTCGATTGCTTTAAGTTCTGTATTCGCAATCAAGGTATGCTTACACCCTGCTTCGATAGTTATTACATCTCCTGTAGAAACCAGTTGTTCCATACCATCTACAATTGTTCTGCCCTGTCCACTTACAATTGTCCAAACTTCATCTCTATACTTATGGCTATGATAGTTCATTTGGCTTCCGGGGTTTAGTGTTATTTTAATAGTCATGCTTTCTTCATCTATTTCGATTACTTTAAAGCTGCCCCAGGATTTCCTTGCAAACATTATCTGTCTCTCTAAGTTGTCTACAATCGGCTTAATGTGGCTGGATTGTTCCTTATCTGACACAAGTATACCCTCTGCACTAGCAGACACTACCACATTATCAACTCCCACACAGATTATAGGAATATCTAATTCATTAATAATATGTGTATTACTGCATTTGTTGTCTGTATACACTTCTCCCATTTGATTATCTTGCATCGCTTCCGTCAAAGTGTTCCAAGTACCCAAATCTTTCCATTCTCCCTGATACCTTAATACGGATAGTTCTTTTTCTTTTTCAATTACTGCATAGTCAAAGCTTATTTTTTCCAAATCTGCGTATTTGTCATATAGCTCTTTGTACGTATTATATGACAGCATATTTTTAGTCTTTTCTAGTAAGTATCCTAATCTGAATGCGACAACTCCCCCATTCCACAGGGCTTCTGCGGATAAGTATTCTATGGCTTTCTTCTTGCTCGGCTTCTCTTTAAACTCTATAACGTCTCTTACGTCCCCGCTTCCTTCGGGAATAATATAACCATACTTTTCACTTGGATATGTTGGTTCTATTCCTATAAGTCCGATATTCGCATTTCCTTCTTTTATGATTCTTTCCAGGTCAAAGAAAGCCTTAAAATATGACTCCTCTACAAAAGGATCTATCGGGCTTACTATGACTACTTCATTATCATTTAAATTCTTTTCATGTTTCAAAAATGAACTTGCAAGTGCAATGGCGGGAAATGTGTCTCTCCTACATGGCTCCACACATAGGCTGACACTTTCTCCTATTTGATTTAATATTTCGGGCACTTGTGATTTAGCTGTCGTTATCGTGATGTTTGCCTGTGAGTCCACAGAAAGAATTTGTCTGTGTACTCGCTGGAGCATTGATTCATATTGACCTTCTTTATTATGAAATAATTTTAGAAACTGCTTTGAGCGAATATCATTTGATAACGGCCAGAGTCTCTTTCCTGAGCCTCCTGATAGTAAAATAATGTTCATATGATTCCTCCTTGGCAAGTCTTTTGATCTATCTCTAGGAAATCCTTGTAAGCAAGCTTTATCCCCTCTTCTAATTCAATCTTATATTTCCAACCTATGCCGGACAATTTCGAAACATCCAGCAACTTTCGCTTTGTACCATCCGGTTTCATAATGTCCCATATAATTGCTCCCTTGTAACCAACAATGTCAGCTACCAATTGTGCTAAATCTTTTATCATTATATCGTTACCTGTTCCTACATTAACTGTTTCATCTCCATGATAATTATTCATTAAATAAACACAGGCATCAGCTAAATCCTCTACGTACAAAAATTCTCTTCTGGGATTCCCACTACCCCAACATACAACACGTTCGGACTGCTTTTTCTTTGCTTCATGAAATCGCCGAATCATCGCAGGTAATACATGACTATTCGTGGGATGGTAGTTATCCCTTGGTCCGTATAGGTTGGTAGGCATAGCAGATATATAGCCTGTATTATATTGCTTATTTAAGTACTCGCAATACTTAAGGCCGGATATTTTAGCTAGGGCATAGGCCTCGTTAGTCTTTTCTAATTTTGATGATAAAAGATACTCTTCTTTTATTGGCTGAGTTGCTTTCCCGGGATAAATACACGATGACCCAAGAAATAACAACTTTCTGCAGTCGTTCTTCCACGCATTATGTATAACATTCATCTCCATCATTACATTGTCGTACATGAAATCCGCCGGATAAGTATCATTAGCTAAAATCCCTCCTACTTTTGCTGCTGCCATAAACACATAGTCCGGCTTTTCTGCTCGAAAGAATTCCTCTACATCCTGCTGTCTGCAAAGATCCAGTTCACTGTGTGTTCGAGTAATGATTTGTTCATATCCCTCTTTCAAAAGATGCTTATTGAGTGCACTTCCTACCATACCAAGATGGCCGGCTATATATATTTTTGCTGATTTATCCATCATTGCTCTGTCCTGCTTTCTTTCTCGTGCTTTCTTCCTTAGCAAGTTTATAATCATGCTCAACCATAATTCTTATCAGTTCCTCATAACTTGTTTTTAAGGGATTCCACCCAAGTTTTTCTCTTGCTTTTGTCGGATCCCCAAGTAAATTATCAACATCTGTGGGACGAAACCACGCTTCGTTAATTTTTACCAATAGCTTTCCCGTTACTTTATCAAATCCTTTTTCATTAATTCCTTCGCCTTCCCAGCGCACATCTATATTTAACTCTTTAAAGGCTCTCTGCGTAAAATCTCTTACTGTATGCTGCTCCCCGGTCGCAATAACATAATCTTCCGGCTCGTCTTGCTGCAGCATCAACCACATACACTCTACATAATCCTTTGCATATCCCCAGTCACGCAGCGAATCTATATTTCCAAGTTCTAAATGGTCCTGTAATCCACATGCTATGCGACCTACAGCCCTCGTGATTTTACGTGTAACGAAATTGTCCCCACGCCTCTCTGACTCGTGGTTAAACAGTATTCCATTCACTGCGAACATTCCATATGCAGCTCGGTACTCTTTAGTAATCCAGTATCCGTATTGTTTAGCGATAGCGTATGGACTAAAAGGATAGAATGGTGTTTCCTCATTTTGCGGTACTTCCTTTACCTTTCCATATAATTCTGACGTTGATGCTTGATAAAAACGTGTTTTATCACTTAATCCCAAAATTCGTAGTGTTTCGAGAATTCGCAGTACGCCAAGTGCATCAACATCGCCTGAATACTCCGGCACATCGAAAGATACCTGAACATGTGACTGTGCAGCCAAATTATATAATTCGTCCGGCTTTACTTCATTAATAATCCGAATCAGCGACGATGAATCAGACAAGTCGCTGTCATGCAGGATAAGTGCGTTTTTGTCTATAAGATGTCGAATTCTTTCCTTATTAGCTTCGGGCAATGAAGTTGGTCTTAAAATACCATGCACTTCATATTGTTTTTCTAATAAAAGCTCTGCTAAGAATGAGCCGTCCTGACCTGTAATACCTGTTATTAATGCTTTTTTCATACTACTCTCCCATTATTTATCATACTTATGTATAGTTTTTTTGAATTTTCACTTTTTTGCTGTATTATATAATTTAATCTTTCAAAATTAGGTTTTGTATTCATGACTCGAAGAAATTCGTCATATCCCATGTCCGGAAATACGCATCTGTCTTTCATACAAGTCCATTTTAATAAATCCCTTAGTTTTTCTGATTTAGCATTAATTACACAGTTCTTGTTATAGAGAAATGTAAAAATAGTCCCGTGAAATGTAGACGTATATACACAGTTTGAATTCTTAATCAAACTGCAAAACTCAAACGGACTACAACACAAGCTAATATCACACCATGAATGATGCAAACCTGCACACACTAGCTTTAATTCATTATCTTTTGCATATCTTTTAATATATTCTTTCTCTTCTTTATCTATGTAGTATGCATAAACTAACATATATCTTTCTTTAGGAGTCTGCGTTCCCAAAATAGGATATGTATCCGTGCTTATTAATAAAGTTGGGTCGCAAACAGTCTGAGGTACCAACCCCGTAGCTCTACTTACTACTCTCGCAGTATTATCATCTCGCACACCGATTATTCGGATCTTATGCATTTCATCTGTATATGACTTATAGTCTCTATAGTCTTCGTAGCAAGCGTTTCCCGAACTCGGAGCATAAGCATATACCGGGATATTTTCAGGTAAGTCTAATCCATAGAAAATCGGCTTTTTAAAACTTGATACTCTTATATTCCAAATTTCGTCACTCCCCAGAATAATCATGTCTAGTTTCGAACACACGGCGCTGCTTATATCTATGACTTCAAATTCTTTAAGAGAATCTGTCATTACCCTATAAAATTCTCTATTATATATGCGCATGCTAAATGCCTTAAGAAAATCCTTTAAAGAGTTGCGTGTGCCGTAAAATACTCTTTGACGCTCCTCTTGTGATCTATACTTTATGAAATAAACCTCATGTCCCTCACTTTTCAAAAAAGTATTTGTGGCAAAAGCTTGCAAATATGCACCATAGTTGGAGGAATCAAATGGTGTGATAATCCCAATTTTCATAATCGCATCTCCTAAAACTCATTCATAAGTTTACCTATTTCATTCTCATAGATTTCCGTTATATCAGTATTTGCAATTCGATAAACCCTATTACACATGCTAAGTACACTTGGTCTGTGGGTAGTGAGTATGCATGTACGTTTCGTTTCACTATTCATCAAATTCGCTAAAACTTGTCGCTCGGTTGCAACGTCTAGTGCTGAGGTGGCTTCATCCAGTAATAGAATAGGTGCTTTGCACATTAATGAGCGGGCAATAGCCAGCCTCTGGTTCTGACCTTCGGAAAATCCGATGCCGCTTTCACCGATATCATGATATATCCCATCCGTTAGCATACTGACAAATTCATATGCACACGCATCCTTTAGAGCTGTAATAATATCATCATCTGTTGCTTCCGGATTCAGCATTCGCATATTCTCGGCTATTGTTCCATTTAGCATTGAATTTCCTTGTGGAACATATGACATCAAACTTCTTGACTCGGATGATATCGGCAGCTTCATATTTTGAGAATGTATCTCTATACTTCCCTGTACTTTGACAATTCCAAGCAATATCCTAAGCATTGTAGTTTTCCCCTCTCCCGATGGTCCTACAAATGCAACTATCTCGCCTGCATTAACGTCATAAGAAATATTTTTGAAAACTTCTTTGCCGTTTTTATAATTGAAGTTAATGTTTTCAAAATGGATGGACACACCTGCTGCCTGTGCGTCTCTTCTCATCCTTTGATATTCTTCCTGATTTTCCGGCTTCTCTTCTGGTAAATTAAGTAATTCTCGAACACGTTCTGCTGATGATATAGTTCCTATTGCTTCCGGAATTAATTGAATAAATGATTTGAATGATGAAGCTACTGTTCCTGCCAGCATAACCAGCAGTGCCATGGTTCCTATCGAAATCTTGCCCTGATACACATGGAATATTGCCCATCCTAAACAAATAAGGGCTGCCACTTGTCCACTGATATACATTATTCCCCATGAAGCAATGGAATACTTATTAACTTCCAAATCAATATGCTCGCGTTCCATCTGCTGACTATACATTTTCTTATTAAAATAGTTGCCTAATCCAAAGCCTTTAATGGATTGTAAATGTTGAAATGACTCTTTGTACAGACTCATAACTGCACTCGCTGTTTTACGCTGCTTTTTGTTGCTGATATACATTTTTCTCAAGAATATCCTGGATCCTATAAGGATTACCGGTGCAACTATGAGAATTATTAATATCATGCTCATATCGTAATATAAAATGATTACCACACATGCTATAATCTGCATAAGCGATATACCTACACTTGGTATCCATCCAACAGTACTACTTGATATGGCTAGTATGTCCTCTTGTATTCTGGTAAGTAAATCACCACTATGGTGTTCTATAACCGTTTCCCAATCCGCTTTTAGAATGCTCCTATATGTTTTAAGTGAAAGTGCAGTTTTAGCCCTTGCGCTTACTTTGGCAGATAGTCTTTGCGTAATCATATTTAAGACTACATTTATTATGCCAATGCAAACATACAAAACTGCTACGCTTATTACCTCTGACCATTCCTGTGAAACCAAACTATCGATTAGTCCCTTAATCTGAAATGATAAAAATAGTGATAAACCTATACCAATAAGTGAAATAAGTGTAAATCCGACGATTGCTTTGCGGTATTCTGCAAGTATATGATATATCCATGCCAGCTCATAAAGCATTTTCTGCAAAAATCCTTCTTTGATTTTCTTAATAACTTTCTTTATTGTGTTCATGACTTACTTTTCTCCATAATGATTGAACATATTCTATCTACATCCTCGTTTTCTAAACTTTCATATAATGGTAACGTCATTATATTTTTTGAAACATACTCCGCTATCGGGGTATGCTGATTGTGAAATTCTCCGTTATAACACTTAAACTTTGAGGTAAGCGGATAAAAATACCGTCTCGCATATATATTATGTTTATTAAGTTCTTTGCAAATTACATCTCTATTTTTACCGAATTCCTGCTCGTCAATCAAAACGGGAAAATATGCACAGTTCTCTTCTATTTCAGGATTTTCCTGCATTATTTTTAACCCCGCTGCATTAGACAAATGTTCTCTATACCTTTTTGTCACTCGCTTTCGTCCGGTCGTAATATTGTAATAGTGATTCAAATTACATAACCCCATTGCAGCATGAAACTCACTTAGCTTTGCATTAGCACCTACTCCATTCACATTATCTTCTCCGACAAATCCGAAATTTTTTAGCTGGTATAACTCTAATCCATAATTGAAATCGTTAAGTGCAATCGCGCCGCCTTCAATTGAATTAAAGGATTTTGTTGCATGAAAACTAAAGACTGAAGAGTCACCAAAGTTACCAATAGCTTTGCCTTTATATTTTTCCCCAAAAGCGTGCGCCGCATCATATATTACCTTGAGATTGTGCTTTTTTGCTATTCGTTCTATCTTCTCAACATCACATATATGACCGTAAACATGGACCGGTACTATCGCCGAGGTTTTATCAGTGATTAAATCTTCTATTTTATCGGCATCTATTGTATAATCCGATAACTTAATATCACAAAAAACAGGAGTTAAATTATTTCTTACTATTGCATGTGTTGTAGATGCGAATGTAAAAGGCGTAGTGATTACCTCGCCTTGTATATTTAAGGCTTGAATTGCCATCTCCAGCGCCATATGTCCATTCACAAATGCCATGCAATATGGTACTTCGAGATAATCTGTAAGTTTATGTTCAAATTCCATATGAAGTGGACCCATATTTGTAAGAATATTTGAATCCCATATTCCTTTTATCTTCTCTACATATTCTTCTAATGGCGGTAGATATGCTTTTGTAACAAATATTTTATCTTTATTCATTGTTATTCTTCGCCTTTATGCTTTCCTTTGATTTTTCTGAATTGTTTTATCTGCTTTACCAATCTGATTTTGTGGGGCTCTATTAATAACATAAGTATTCCTTGTATCCACAACCACTTTTTATGCTTTGAAAAGTGTCTATTATTTCTGGCTTCTATGAATATACTCGTTCTTGCTCCTATAAGATTAATCGGATGTTTTATACTCTTTGCAAAGCTCTCCATTCCTAACATCAGTACAAAGAAATAAAAATAATTCTTTGTCGCCGCAATCTCGTACTGTGAAGACCAGTTACTCCCATTCTCTTCTATATAGAAATGATAAGTACTCATGATTTCCGGCAAAATCGCTATCTTTCCATAAGTCAACAGCAAGTATATGATTGTCCTATCTATTGGTATCCACGCATATCTCATCAGCTTCTTCCAATATCTATTCTTTGCTTCCTTATATATATTTCTTGACATAAGCGTAGATGTCTGAGCCGGAATAGAGAAATCCTCAAAATCTTCATAACTATATATATGGATTTCGTTCATCTTTCGCCCTGATCGAATAAAATTGTCATTTTTATCTGCAATATTCCAGTTGTGAGCAACAACCACATAGTCCGGATTGTTTTCCAAGAAGTCGACTTGCTTCTGAAGCTTGTCAGGGCTTATCCACAAATCATCTCCCTCAAGCATGGCAATGTATTCGCCGGAACACATATCAAAACAACTCATAAGATTCTTTATCATGCCAATATTCTTTTCGTTATATATTGGCTTTAATCGTCCTTTGAATTTGTCCTCGTATGAGTGAACAATCTCCCTAGTTCCATCTGTAGAACAGTCCTCACCTACAATCAGCTCGTAATCATATGTAGTTTTCTGCATCAACACACTGTCAAGAGCCTTAGCTATAAATCGTTCGTGATTATATGCCAGCATTACTATACTTACTTTCATTGAACCTCCGATTGTACTATGTGATTACTGAATATGTGATTACTAAATATCTAAATATATACAAATGATCTTTCCATTTTCTTTTTGCAAGTGAATTTTGGAATAGCCGAAGAAATTTCCATGGACGAATAAGTGCAAAAATTGTATGTTTCAATAGAAATTTTTTATTTTCGACTACATGCACATATCGTTCGTAAAACTTTCTGTCCTTAATTTGATAATATTGATTATCCATAGTTTTAATAAATATCAAATTGAAGTTCGACTTGGTTCCACCGGATTTTAAATACTGTTTTTCAATATTCTCAAGCATTAAACTAAAATCATTAATGCACAACTTGTCTTCCTGATACTGTGCCATTGCTGAGTTATCACGTCGTCTATATGTATACAAAACATCCGGTATTCCTGTTATCTTCCTCGCGTATAATGGGTATTTTGTGTTAAATCCTATGTCCTCGCCTATGCGGGTTTTCTCATCAAAACGAATTTCATGCTGCTCTAATAGTGATCGAATATATAATTTGTTCCAAACGGAAAATGATATTCCGTAGTTGAGGAAAGTGCTTAATATAAATTCAGTTCTCTCTTTTATAGAAGGAAGTGAAAATGTTCCTTCTATTACATTTGGATTCCATTCGTCCTTTTTTCTTTTCGCGACCACTTTACAGTTAAAATAAATCATATCCGGTTTCTCATGATTCATGGTTTGAATCAATACTTCCAGCATATTTGGCATAATATCATCATCGCTGTCTATGAAGCTTATATATTTACCTGCTGCATGCTCTATTCCCAGATTTCGAGCATATGACACTCCTTTATTTTGCTGAAATAGGTATTGTATTCTATCGTCCATTGCTTCATACGTTTTACATATTGCAGCGGAATCATCCGTTGAGCCATCGTCAACAAGAATCAGCTCCCACTCTTTATAGCTTTGATTAATTATCGACTTTATACATCGCTCCAGATACTTATCAGTATTAAATATTGGAACTATAATGCTTACCATGCCATGGCCTCCGTATCTTCTGTGAAATACTTAGTCTTAAGAGCACTTCCCCATTTGATTTTTATCAGCCAATATGGGTCGTTATATACGTCTACATATAACAATTTATTAGAATAATACATAAACCATGCTCTTTCCATCTCTGTACTGCCTTTGTATGTCCAGGATGTAGCGCTAAACCCTAATCTTTCACACTCATCCCAGTAGTATTTATCTTGAAATTCACCGAAATAAATCGGTACGTTGTGTTCATTTGAATATTCATATGCTGCTTGACAATAACCTTCTTTGTCTTCAATATCATATGGATGAAGTGAATACACCACATTTGTCCAGTTCATTTGTGAGGGCGTCGGCAATTTATCAAGCCACCATATAGCCTCAATGGCTATAATATGTTCATCGCCCGTACCTTGAATTGCATTTACCATGCGATTGTAAACAATATTCCTTGGGTCTTTTGATACATCTCCCTCATATTCTTGTGCTTCGTTCATAATGTCATACATTGCAACTACCGGATTATCCTTATAGCGGCTTGAAATAGTAAGCCACAATTCTTCCATGACATCCTGATATTTGTCATTTTCAAATAATTCACTCTCCCTCGCCGAGCTGCTGGTATGACTCTTGCTCTGGCCTCCCGGACATCCGTGCATATCTAAAATCACGTAAATCCCATTTTCGCCGGCTGTTTTAATTAACTCGTCAAGTGTCTGAAATCCGGGATTGTCGTCATGTTCATCGCTAAGCCAAGTTCCACTGGCATCGGACATAAAGTTCTTGTACCAAAATGGTACTCTAATTGCGTTGTATCCCAGTTCAGCAATATTTTGTATATCCCATTCAGTAATCCAGTTATCTTCATATAATTGAACGAGCTGAGTAGTTTTGTCTGTTCCAAATCTATCTTCAAGTACATCTATTGTCTCGTGATATGTCCATTGGCTAATCTCCGGGTCTCCCCGGACAGGACACATCCAATACTCCTGCAAAAGCCAGCCGCCTAAGTTAACCCCTTTTAAAACAACTGTCTCACCATTTCGGTTCACTAAATCCGTTCCTGATACCGCCAAATAATCATCATCCGTAATCTGTCTGCTCGTGTTGTAATCTAAGGCTATGTCCGATTGTCTTATCGGAAAGTATAACCGTAAGAAGAAATAGCCTAATATTATAGCGCTTACTACCAAGATACTAATAAAGAAGTATATAACCCGCCTGTAAATCTTTTTTTTCCTTTCCTTTTTCCTTTTTATCATGATTCCTTTCCGGATCTAAACCTCAACTTATCCCGCTCCTGACCCATATATATCGTGTTTTCTTTGGCTTTCCCTAAAACAGACAGCCCTAGTTTTTTATATAGCTTCACTACTGAAGTATTGTCTTCTTTTACCTCTATCTTGACACTTTCCATCCCATGCTCTGTCCCAAAATCCACTACTGTATTATATAATTCAAGTAATACAACACCTTTAAATGCACCAATATTCTGATCGACTGCAAGAAATGATATATATACCTGCTTTATCTCTTGGTTTAGGTATCCGCATATAAATCCTCTTATTTTTTCTTCGTCGTATGCCGTAAACAGAAATCCTAAATTATGTATCTTCTTCGCATATTGTCTACGTGATTCCTCTTCTCTCAAAAAAGTATCATCAAACATATCTTTGAAATATGTCAGAGTCTCATAAATTGTATTTGTTTGTGTTTCCAGCTCAACCCTAACTCTATCTGCTCTGCTCATTATCGACACCTCCATTTTCTATTAAATCGAATTCCTTTAGAAATTCTTTAATCCTGTTTATATCATTGAACATAATCACATCAATAATAGATAAATTCGGCTCAAATTCCTTATTAAATTGTTCATATCTGATATTCCGTGTTTTAATAAACCCAAGCCGTATTCCCTGATTCTCAAAGTCCTTATATGAATAAAGTTTCTGCCCTCCGGCAGCGTTGTAATAACTGTCAGCTTTCATCCTCTTGCAAAGGTCATATATTTTTCTTTCTCTTTTTAACTCTATGTTCCCTGCAAAATCTGATGTTTTTAAAATAGCGGTCTCGATACCAATATGCTTACATATTAGTTTTATGGAATCTGATAAAAAAAGTGACAAGTTTCGCTCTTCATTAGTAAGTATTTCCTTTACCAAAGAGTAGCCCTCCTCAAAATATGGCGCCTTGTGGTATGTGTGATATATTGTCTTCAACTTTGTATTCGCCAAAAAGTCATTAATATATAACTCGTTAATAAAACTGTTTCTTGAAGCACTTTTAATTTCCAATCCAAAATACTTATCACCGGAAAGTATCCTGTTTCGATTAATCCAGCCTCGCATTATATATTTATAATCATCAGCAATAATAAAAGTATCAACTGCATTTATTAGCTGCCAATATCCTAGATATGGTATGAAATATGGTTGATTTACTCCCAGTATCATGTAGTCGTCCTCCTTCGAACTAATTTTCCCAAAAACATTTTCTATAAAAGGATGGTGAAATCAGGAAAAAACTGTATCGTACTGTTTTCTTAATCGGTAATTGCATAAAGTATCGCAGCAGTGTAGACATGTATCGTGGGTACACTCTTTTTCTTACTATTTTTTTCTTATCACTGTTATTAAACTGTAAAAATGTAATAATCGAATTATCGAAGTACGAGCATAATATCCTTTGAAACACGTGCTTGTACTTTTCACCTGAGAAATGTTGTATCCTTTGATACACAGCATCAAGATGATCAAGATGCCTTATGTCATATACCTTTTCCTCGCCCATAATACTCTTGCTGGGCTGTCTGTAGAAATACAAAATATCATCTGTCCATACTGTTTTCGAAGATAAGGTAATCAACTCGGTAATCATAAATTCATCTTCATGAAATTTATTTACAAATCGTAGGTTATTAAATAATTCCCTGCGAATTAGTTTATTCCACGCAACTACGACTTTCTCACTTTTATTCTCCGGTCCGGTAGTCGTTATGTATGAAATTAATTTTATCTTGCTTAATGCTCTTGATTTGTTGTTAATGGTACTCTTAGCTATCTCCCTTTTATCAGAGAATCTGATATAGTTACAAATAGATATATCAGCGGATGCCTCTTTGAGATTTCGCAGCAGAATTTCTATATATGCTTCATGTATAAAATCATCTGCATCTACAAAGCAGATGTACTCCCCACCAGCAATATCTATACCCTTGTTTCTCGCCATTCCAAGACCTTTGTTTTCGGTAGAAATAAGTTTAAACCTATTATCATCCGAGACAAATTCCTTACAAATATCAGCGGAACTATCTGTTGAGCCATCATTTATAAGTATTATTTCCAGGTTTACATATGTCTGTTTTTTTATCGATAGTAAGCACTCGAATAAATAAAGTTCAACATTATAAATTGGGATTATTATTGAAACTACATCTTCCATTTTTCAATTCCTTTCACAATGCACCTATACAAGCCCTGCAAGATTTAAAATCCATCGAATTACTGCCGCACTTACTAAAATGATTCCTGTACTACTTGCTACACCCTTTATGTATTTAGATACGGCTATATCTACTGAATGAAAAATCGCACTAAAATACACCATCTGAGCAATGCAGTAAATAACACTGGTAATAAAGCACCCTATATATACGCTATTAAATATGTAGCTCCCAAGAGATAGTCCGACTAAATACCCTATTATTTGGAAGGTTGCAGATACAATCAAATACTTCTGTTTACGTAGGACAATTGAAATGCCTTGTGTTGACGTTGACAGAAAATTGAAAAAGCAATTGAATGCAATAATTCTTACTATATTTCCCGTAACAATATACTCACTGCCAAAAATAATTAAACAAGCAATATCGCCTACAGACAGTAGTGCAACCATTGGTACTATGGCAATCTTCATAGCTCGTGTCATGTTTCGTAAAGTATATTCTCCAATTTTCTTTTGCTCATGCTGCATCTCGGAAATTGTCCGATAGTATACTTTCCCAACTGCTTCTCCAAGGAACGTAATCGGAAGCTTTAATACCTTGATCGCTATAGAATAGTATCCCAAAACTTCAGCACTAAAGAATCCTCGTATAAGTATTGCCGGTAATTGGTTTTTTAATTGTGCCAATATATTTATCGGCATTTGATAGAGTGGGAAATTTTTATGCTTTCTTATCAATCGTTTATAATCGGATACTCTAAAGTTGAAAAACACCAGTGGCAAGTTTCTTCTCATATGAATTATGGTTACCATTTGTCCAATAAGAAGTCCGATGTAATATCCATATGCTTTAAACCCTATTAGACCAAGTGGTATAGCGACTATAGCCGCACATAGATTATTTATTAAGGGATTCTTCATTAAAACATTGTATTTCTTTTTTCGATTAAGCCATGAATAGCTGAGCTGTATCTGTTGTTGTGTGAATATTTGTAAAAAGACTAAAACAGTGTAAATTCCTATGTTCTTCCCTACATCCGAAGATATTAATATGCTATATAAACCATATATAAGAGAACTTAGGGCGCTAAGTATAAATACTATAGTAGTAATAACCGCATATAATGCTTTAGTGTCGTCTTCGTCCTCTTCAATCATAATGGTATTTGATAGTCCAAGATCCGAGAACGTATTTATTATCGCTGCAATTGAAATTACAAGTGTCCAGTTTCCTATAATACCTGCTCCATATATTCTTGTATAAATCGGAAGTGAGACCAACGATATAGCTTGTCCGGCCATAGTGCCACTTGAAATCTTTACAACATTTTTCATACTATTAGAAATCTTATTCGTGAGAATATTTCGAAATTTATTTATCATTACACTACCACCTTTTAAATCTGTAGCTGGTATATATTGCACAACTCATGAAATATGGTACAAACATCTCTTTGTCATATAATGGATTCCCTGTAAATCCATATAGCAGGAAGAAAACCTGAATAGCTAGGGAGAGCATCAAGTATAGTCTCTCGTCTTTTGAATGCGTCTCTTTGTTTATGCTTACTTGCGCGAGTCTTTTTCCCGTTCCTATTAGAAAATATACAAAGGCACTAAAGTAAACGGTAAACCCGATAATACCTGTCTCACACAACAATTGAATATATATATTATGAACATGCCATTTTTTATGAAATATCGTAATAAACTTTAACCACCCAATTCCCAGAAATGGATTCTGCGAAAAAATACCTATTGCCTCTTCCCAAATCGCAGTTCTCCCTAAGGTAACATCTCCCCCCATTGATGACTCTAAGAATCGATTTACAAATACTGCGAGCTGCGGAACATAATAAAAGATTAAAACCATTGCGAGCACGGCTGCTAAAGCAATTGCCAATGCCTTTAAACCACGACTTCTCTTCTTATCTGCTGAGTAAATGTAATACGCTATAAACAATGAGGCCAATCCAAATAAAATATGTGCTCGCTTACCCGTTAATAGCAGAGCTATCAGACTAACTGCAAACAATGCATAATTTAAAAGATTTTTCTTATGTATTGCAAAGGTTCCAAATATCAATAATGAAATGACAATAAGCATTCCATTTGTTGAGTAGTGATTTGTAAATCCCGGCATACATCCTTGTGAATACTGCCATAGTATTGTCGGTGCTGAACCCGGAAAAATACCTAGTATAACATATAGAAGTCTCGGCGAGAAAAACATTACAATTGTATATGCTATATAAAAAACATAGACAATTTTCATTATATTAAACGTGTATACCATCCATATTTCATTTATGTATGTCGCGAAGAAAACAAATGCTATCATTGTCGGAAATAATAAAAGAACGGGTAAGGCTCTAATATTATGATAGGAATTGTTATTGATAAAATATATACCCGTCATAGCTATAAGAAAGAAAATGTACAAATTCGCTTTAAGTGGCTTTCCTAGTGCAAATATAAGCATTGTCGCAAGTATCAATGCAATAAATATCATCTTTGCATATCCTCTAAAAAATATATACATAGACCCGGCGGTCGCAAATGTCGTCAATGATAATGCTAAAATAAATATCAGTATTTTATTTATATTAATTCTAAGTGTCATCTTTGGTGCCTTTCCCTAGACTCAAGAAATTCCTGAATGTATCGTATGTCTCTTTTCTTTTTTTCTCTAATATTTGATTTGCTTCATCAAATTTTATTACTTTAAATATATGTTCGTTGGTATTTCCATTTGTGTATCGACGATGCATAAGGTTTGTAATTTTTAGAATATTATCGATACGTGTACTAAACTTCTCCGGATAGATAGCTGAAAAAGGTTTATTAAAATTGATGGAAAATGCAGTTATATGAAATGAATCAGTTACAATATGATTTGCATAATTAACCAATGATAAAAGTTCAAATACCTTTGGCAGATAAGCCTTCTGTCCTCTTCTTGTCTCGGTGCCGGTATATGTAAATCTAATAATTTTAAGGCGCTTCTTCCTTGCAATCTCATATACCGCATCATTAAAGTCTATGTTTTTGTGGCTTGTATGCAGCTGATACACAAATAAATATGGCTTCTTCTCGGCTCTTGGCGTTATATACTGCTGCCAAAATATTGAATCAAATAATAATGTCGGATCAGGTACCATCAGCGAACTAATGTGATACTCTTCTAATAGATTTACAGCTGATTCTTCCCGGAGAGTAATCAAATCATACTTTCTTAATAATGGTATCGCTTCCTCATCTTTTGTACTAAACCTATCCATTCCTATGCTTGTAGCAAAGGAAATCTTCTTTTTATTACTTGGTGCATACTCAAGGAAAAAGCTTGGTACTATTCCATTATTCCAAATGCTATTCCACATTTGGTCACTTCCGGGACAATAAATATCTGCTTCCGGTAAGTTGTTTTTAATGTCATCCGGTGAAAAATAGCACTCCTTAGTGAGTGGAATATTCTCGGTAACAAAATCTCTAAATACTCCTTGTTGCTTTTTAATTGAATGCTTAATCATAGATACTCTAAGAGGTTCTATGAGCTTTTTCTTTAAGCTAATATCTTTTCTTTGTTTTATATTAGAACGACGTGTTTCATATATTTGATCAGCTCTCCAATAATCTATAAACTCAACTTCACACTCCAATGCTTGCCAGAATTTCAGCGTAGCAAAACTTTGTAAAACTGACCCATAATTTGCCGTATTTAATATTGTGATTATGCTAATTTTCATCTATCGCCTCTTGTTTCCCTTTTAACATCAATTCATAGAGTGGACGGCAAAATTGCAATGTCAAAATTCCTATTTTTTGCTTCATCGGACAAGTTTTGATATAATCGGATTTTTTTGCTCGTCTGAATTTATATACCAGCTGCTTATACTCCACTTCATATTTTTTATGAGCATTTTGCAGCTTCATTCTCTTAATTAAAAAATACCTTGTACGAATCAGTTGATGTCTTGCCTGCGTTTCAAGCTCCGGCATTTCTATAGTGATTCTTTTGTAAATACTATTTGCAAAATACTCATTATCAAACCATCTATTATCAAAAGCCTTATGTGACTGTGAATTAGCTCTGGTAAAATAGCAATATAGATTTTCATTTCTATAAACAATTCTTCTTGCATTAAGTATTGCCTCAAATACGAAATACTTGTCCTCGTTCATATTTCGTCCGACCTTAAATTCCAATTCATTAATGCAGCGTCTTCTAAATAATTTATTCCACACACCAAGTTCGAGCTTGTCGTCCTCACGCTTGTCATCGTTTAGAAAAAGCTGCATTGCAGTTATTTTGGTTAATGTCTCACTTGTATAGTTCTCTTTTTCCTGAGTAATATGTTTGGTGGAATCTTGTAATTGTATTCCACATATAGAAATATCCGCGTCGTACTTAAGGATTTGTTCCATCAATACTTGCAGCATAGTTGGCAATAATGTATCGTCTGCATCTACAAAAATCACATACTCTCCAACAGACAGTTCTTTCCCTATATTTCTTGCCGCTGATACTCCCTTGTTACTTTGGCTGATGACTTTGATTTTATTATTGCTCATCTCATATTTCCTGCATATTGCTAGTGATGAGTCTGTTGAGCCATCATTTACTAAGATAATTTCTATATCCCGGAAAGTCTGACATTCTATTGAATCTATGCAATCATTTAAATATTTCGCTGCATTATATATAGGAACAACAACACTTACTTTAGGTATATTTTTCGGCATATTTTTCTCCAAACTTCCCGGTTCACTATGTTAACAACTATCAATAAGTTCATAGTATTTAATGACCTCATCTTGATTTCCATAGTTTTGATTTGATAAATAATTTCTAAGTTGTTTTCGTTTGTCTTCATCAGCTATCAGTTTTTTATCTTGTCTGCAATTGATATATAATTCATTTCAGCTATCAATCCTTCAACACCATCCGTTATCTGGTCACCAACCGTTGGGTATTTGGTAGATATAATAGGCGCCGCTAATATCTTTGCCTCATCAAGCACCAACGATTTCCCCTCGTATCGTGACGATTGTACAAGTATGTCACAATGCTTTATATACGGATAAGGATTTTCTCTTATCCCGAGTAATTTGAAGTTCTCTTCTAAATGCGCTTGCTTTATTTGATGTTTAAGTTCACTCTCCAACTCACCTTCACCTATTACATACCAGCAAAAGTCTATTTTTTGTTCTATTAATACGGCAGCTGCTTGTATTGCAAGGTCGTAACCCTTTTGTCTGCTTAGTCTTCCTATGGAGAGTATTGTAGATGTTTGTCTATTATATTCTTTGGGTATATACTCATTTGCTAAATTCCTTATGTGTGTTGGCGAAACTATATTTGGTAACATTATGCATTTATCAATAAACTCGGGAAACTTCGTTTGCAATATAGACAAGCATTTATCAGATATCGTAATAATTTTATCCATACACCGGAGATGCTTATAATCATATTTCTCGGGATGTCCGGCTGCGACATAATCATTATGAATCCAAGCATGTTTTATATCTGCATCTACCTTCTCAGAAACAAAATACATAATTTCTCCTGATAAGAATGCAACAGCAATGTCGTATTCTTTTTCTAATTTTCCTATCCCAAATCTATAAAAATATTTCCACCGGAGAGGTTTTCTATAGCGGGTCTTCCCGGTTACTATATTTGAACAAGCTGTACCTATTATTTTCAATAAATACAGATATAAATGCTTAAAACTGCCTCTTTTTTTAAATAAAAGTAAGTCTATCTCATAGCGTTTCTCATCCATTTCATTCAACAGATTTACAAGGCTCTTTTCAGCGCCACCACCACCTAACTCGGGCATGGCAATCAACAGCTTCTTTTTAGGCATATAGTTTTTTCACCTTCCTTAAATGAAATCTCAGCTTTTTTAATTTCAGTTTTATATTTGTTATAATGATCTTTTTTTTATTTTTTATCTGCCACTCATTCTCAAATCCCCGGTAACCGTCTCTCATATATTGGTTAATGAATTCTTCTCTATTCCTACCTTCTACAGCCGGTTGAATAAGCTGAAAATTATTCTTAACAACTTTATCTATTGATGTATCATAAATACTCAGATTCGATTTGCATATTTCAAATAAGCTTTTACCTCTCTCATTGTTAATAAGAATCACTGAGCAGCCCGTTCGTATATCACCGAAACCTTTAGAGTTATCTACCAGTTCAGGGTGTTCTCTTTCAACTCCCCAGAAGTCGCCTATAGTTACATCACTAGCTCTTTCTTTTCTTGCAAAGGGGCATGAGTAACAGCTAGTGCGATATGGTGTTCCCTCTATAAATGATTGATAGTATGAAGACACTTCGTAAGGTATCCATTTACTTCGTATCTCTCCTTTGTAATTCCTATAATCAATCTTTGCAATTAGACTATTCCCGTATTTCTTATCACGGAAAGTGAATTGAACAATGTCACCCTTTATGCTATTTTCAAGTGTTTTTATATAATCATTAAACATTTTTTGACTAGGCACACCATGACATATTAATTCAACTAAGTACAAATTTTCATAAGTTCGCCTAAGGTATCCCGTCAGCCCTTTACACTGACACGGTGTCCCGGAAAAAAGTACTTCTTTTCTATCTTTTAAGTATTTCTCAATTTGTTTGAAAACATCATTCGTATTACTTTGTATGTATTTGGACCCTAATAGCTTATTTAGGTTTTCTTCTTTATCTACAGCAATATGTTTAACCTCAAATTCATTTTCCTTTTTATATATAGCAGCACCGTAAACAATTCCGCCGCGTTTAATAATAGTAGTTGCCATACTTGCAAATGCTCCACCGGAAGAGGATTTTTCAGGATCTGTGTTTTTACTTATTGCTGCATATACTTTTAAATTACATATATTTTCCGGCTCTATTACATTCTTTTGAAACTCACAGTTCTGTTTGCATTGATCGCAATTAATGCATTTGCTCTTATCTATCTCCGGAAAAACAAATCCCAGTTCGTCTTGAACCATACTGATCGCACCTACGCCACAAATTGATTGACATGCTCCACATCCGCAGCATTTTGATTTATCACTATATATCCGATTGAAATGCTTCATATATAAACCTTTCCGTCTTGACTCTCTCTATATCGATAAGGTGATTTACTTCGTCGAAATCTATAGGATTTCGATATACCTCTATAGCTTCGTTCACCTTGCATATGTGTCTGCTAACAAGGTTTGTCTTTCTAAGTATTGTGCCTATACGATCATTAAATAGCTGCCATTTTAGAGCTATAAAGGGCACATTTAGCAAAATAGAGAATGCTGTTCCATGAAAGGAATCCGTAATAACAAGATCGGCATTAGCTATATAAGAGATGAACTCTTCTACCTTCGGTGCGACAATAGTTTTCCCACCACGTATTCTTTTAAGATGATCCGTGCTTATTCTAATGATTTTCTTACCCGTCTTCTCTGCAATAGATATTGCCACATCTGATGCAATACTATCTTCATGCAATTTATAGACTAGGATATATCCTCTTTCAGATATGGGAAGTGTAAATTCCATCCATTCAGAACGACTAATCATCAAAGTCGGGTCTAATACACACTCCTTTAGCGACACTGAAATGTCTTTTATTGTTTGCAGTCCTGACTCTTCTCGAACTGAGATTGCATAATATTTTTCCAATAATCCTGATATACCGCTTGTCTTCACCTCCGTTAAATCATCGCGGCCAAAGCTTGAGGCAAAAGAGACTCTTCTTTTATCCGCGGGTGCAAAGTCCAAGAAATAAGCCATATCAAACTCTCCATCTAAGTAGTTATTCCATACCTGATCACTTCCGGTACAATATATATCCGCTTCCGGAGGATTAATCCTTAGTTCTTCATTTGAATTATATGTAATGGTTTTACTCAGAAAACCGTCTGCAAAGGATTCGAAAACTTTTCTTAACTGTTTGGTTGAAGGATATTTAAGAAGCGCTATCCCTACACATTTCACCGGTTTCTTATGAAAAGGCATTGCTTCTGTATATAGTTGCTTGAGTGAGCCGTAGTTATGCATCCTTTGGGGGTAATAATCGATTACCTCTACGTCATGTTTTAATTTTTTTATATACTGTTGGGTCGCATAAGTTTGTAATGCAGAACCATAGTTATAGACCCCTTGCATTGTAATCACACATATTTTCATATTTTTACTCCATGGATGTAAGACTTTTATAAATTGCCAGTAACTGTTTGAGATTAGACTGAATCGTATAATTCTCACATATTTTTTTTCTAGCCAGACAACCTAATTTTTCCTTTAATGCTTTGTTTTCAAGTAGTATTAATAACTCATGATACAGCTGATTAGTATTGCCCGGATTTATGATTATGCCATCCTTTTTGTTGTCAATTACCTGTGGGATTCCTCCTACATTAGTACTGATTGATGCAAGACCATACCCCATCGCCTCGAGTAATGCCATTGGCATGCCTTCATTATAGGATGGCAATACAAATATACTGCACTTTTCTAAATACTTAGCCTTTTGTTCCGGATTAAGCCAACCCGTAAACTCGATACAATGAGCACATCCGGTATCGATAGCATATTTTTCGCATTTTTCAATTTCACCATCTCCTCCTATATAAAATCTCACATCCGGTATCTCTGTAATAATGTTTGGTATAATCTTTAATAAATCGTATATTCCCTTACGCCCACCAAGTCTTCCTAAAAACAATACATTATTATTTGCGTAGTCCTTTTTGATATATGAAGGAACTATAATACCATTGTGTAATATTTCGATTTTTTCTTTCGAACAAATTGTTTTAGAAAAGAAATTCGCCCATTCTTTTGACAAAACTACAACTTTGTCTGCTATTTCAAAACACTTAATTATTTTTGATCGTTCACTATCGTTTGACTGATTGTAGAAAAAGTCATCAAAATCTGCTGCATGATTGTGAATAATAATTTTCTTGTTTTTTCTTTTAGCTTGCTTTATAAATGCGTACTTTCTGTAGAAACTCGCTTGTGCCGCCATATGAACATGTAGAATGTCATATTCTTTTATTTGAAAGTAAAACTGAAAATATGCTTTCACTGCTATATATAGTTTCCTTAACTTACTTCCGTCTTCCATTGTTGGAATATATTTAACATCAACTTCTCCTTCAATTCCCTGTAAATAATATGCGTTTACTACTGATGTAATTCCGCCTCTAACATCTCTCCCGGGTCCAATCATTAATACTTTATACATGAAGAAGCCTCTTAGTTTCTTTTAAAAAGTTAAACACTGAATACGTAAATTTGTTAATACCCATTTCTTTTATGCACTTTTGATATAGAAAGGTTTTTAACATACGCTCATTGTTCATAAGCTTATCTATCTCACTAAAATAGAAACTGACCATATAATATTGTATTAGAAGTCTCCATTTGCGTAGAAGCTTTTCTTTCTCGAACATGATTATATAAGCACGATACATTTTTTTCCTTTCCTCTATGCTCTCTTCAACTAAGGTAGTGGAATTAGATAATGATCCTTCTCGTTTCCATAAATAGTGATAGAGCTTTTCATTAAGACTCGATATATATGATACTGCTTGCAAATACTCCATATTGAATATGAAGTCTTCGCCCATACTAATATCCGGTTGAAATTTAACTTTAAACTTTGTAATTAATTTCATTTTATACATCTTATTCCAAACCACTCCGAAGTAATGTGCCATTGGACATAGTGTAAGTTCTTTTAAATATGTTCTTTTTTTATACTTGTTAGTCACTAAACGTTTATGCCTTATATTGTGGTTCAAATCATTAAACTGATAATAATCCGATACCACCATATCTGCTTTGCTTTCCTCCATAGCCCTAACCATTTTTTCAGTAAAATTCATTTCCGGGTAATCATCGCTATCTACGAACTGAATATATTCGCCCTTTGCATTTGCCAGTCCTACATTTCGTGCCGATGAAACACCCCTTTCCGAGCACTTTAAAATTCTCACTTTGGAGTTTTCCTTATAGCTTGCAATAATATCCGAGCTTTCATCATCAGAGTTGTTATCGATGATTAGCACTTCAAAATTACAATAACTTTGATTGAGAACGCATGATAAACAGTGTGCTAGTTTATCTTGTGCATTGTGCACGGGTATAATAATTGAAACTAATGGATCATCCTTTGTTGATTTACTACACATTGCCCTTCACCTTAGTAATATACTTTTCACGAGTTCCAATACTGCTTATCCTATAGAACAGAAACTTCAGTCCGCCAACAATATACCTTTTCCACAAGCGATGAGGCTCCTTAACAAGTCTATATAGCCACTCAAACCCGGCTTTTTCAACCCAAGCCGGCGCCTTTTTTAGTGATTTGGATATATAATCAAAGCCGGCGCCCACTCCAAGCATTACTGTATTTTTTAATATAGTCTGATGTTTCATCATCCATATTTCCTGGCGCGGAGCACCTATTCCTACCCATACAAAATCCGGCTTAAGTCTATTTATCTCATCGCATATTTCTTGGTCCTCTTCCTTAGATAAATCTCTAAATGGCGGAGAGTACATTCCTACTATTTTTATTCCCTGATAATCTTTCTCTAGGTTATATTTTAGATTTCGTAGGACTTCGTTGTTTTTGCCTCCGTAGAAGTAATGTGTGCTTCCTCTTTTTACACCCTCTAGAAATATAGGTGCCATAATATCCGGTGCCGCACATCTCTCGCATTTTATTCCCATTTTTACGGCCTTTTTCACTATAGGCATTCCATCTATTACAGCAAATGTTGCATTATTGTACATTTCTGCTATATCTTCATTTTCCTTTGCTGCAATAATACCGGGAACTCCTATCAGGTCAACCGTGGCACTGCAAGGGTCTTTTGGAATTTCAAAAATTTCTTCAACCAGCTGTATCTTTGTGGTTGCGCATAGTCCAACCACTCCGAATACCGTAAAGTCTCTCTCTCTGATGTATGGATTACTATTTTTCATACCCTGTCCTCGATCCATTTATAAAGGTTTAATAGTCCTTCTTCTAGTGTTCGCCTAGGTTCCCACCCAAGGATTTCTTTAGCCTTTGCATAGTTGGCACATCTGGCTTTGTCGCCTTCAGGTTTTGAAGTATCAAATATAATATCTATATCCTTGCCGGAAATACTTACTATCGTTTCTGCAATTTCTTTAATACTTGTGGAATTTGAGGGTCCAATCTGTATGTGACCGTGTCCCCATCCCTTTTCAAGTGCAAGACATAATGCATCTACAACATCATCAACATGAACAAATGCTCTTCCCTGCTCTCCACTTCCCCAGACTATAAATGGTTTTTGCGGATACTCTATAGCTTTTCTAATTAATGATGGTATGACCTGACTTCGTTCGCCAAAATCAGCAGGGGCACCATAGACATTATGAAACATTAAAACAGAACAAGGGATTCCTGCCTCTTTTTCTATATATCCAAGTTCCAACTGTCCTATGAGCTTGCTCCAGCCATATGCAGATTCCGGCATAGCCGGGTATAGTTCATCCTCAGTAAGTGGTATCGGGTTAACATCACTTTGGCGTGATTGTGGAAATGAGCATACTGTTCCGGCATATAATATTCCTTTGATTTTGTCTCTGCCGCACTTTCCGGCGCAGTGAAATACATTAGAATTTATTTGATTATTTATCCTGAATATTTCGCTTTGGTTTTTAAAGACATACTCAATTCCGGCTACAACATCCGCTAAATGAACAACAAAGTCCGTCATCCCTATTACATCCTCACATTCTTCAATCCGGGTAAGGTCACGCTTGAAAAAGCGTGTTTTTAAATCAATAACCGGCTTCCCATTTTCATCATTTAAGTATTCTATTTTTCCTCGCCAAAGGTTGTCTACTACAAAAACATCCCACTCGTCTTCTACGAGCCGCTTTACCAAGGTTGACCCGATCATTCCACAGCCACCGGTTACCGTAACACTTTTTTGGGTTATGCTATTTTGTGAACTCATAATAGATCTCCTCGTATTATATTTTCCATACTTTTCTGAAAAAAAATCTTGTGTGTACATATAATTGGGGCATCATACATATAAACTTGCCAAGTATATAATATTTGGTTTCCAATTCTCTTAGTTTGTGTTTATTATCTATAATTTCCTTAAAAACAAATTCGAACTTTTGTATCCGTTTTTTATAGCTTTCCTCATTCATACGGTTCCATATAATAATTGAATTCTTTATTTGATTTAAAATAACTTTATCTTTTAATTCTGGAAACAACTGAACTATCTCATTGTTGCGGTTTCTTACGGAATAGTACAATTGCAATAATTCACTATCCTTTGGTGCATAGGTCAATGAATTGTTGTGTTTGACATAGTGGTACAATGAACGATTGATTATCGCAATTTCGCTGCTCTCCAAAATCACTTTGTAAACTGTACTAATATCTTCAAATATCTCACCAACGGGGAATCTTATATTTTTGAGAAGCCGCTTTGCAAACATCTTATTCCATACGTAGTTTCCTATTACTTCGCTTTCTAAAACCGATTCAAAGTACTCCTCTTTGGTAATAGTGCCCTTCTTGCTGTAAACATATTCCTTATTATCTTTGCTTCTATGTTGTGTATATCCAACTATACAAACATCTGCATTGTCCTCAACCATGGCATTATGCATTGTTTCTAAAAGTATTGTGTCACAGTAATCATCACTATCAGCAAAATAAACATACCCTTCTCCATCCATATCAATGTTATCCATCGCAAAGTTACGCGCATCTGATGGTCCGCCCTTACTCTTCTCCAGATAGTGTATTTTTCCTTTTTCGCATATTCCCTGCATATCTGCTTGCAGGATTCGCGACACCCATCATCAATTAAAAAAAGTTCCCAGTTCTCATATGTCTGATTTATAATAGAATCAATACACTTTCTCAGATACTTATCAGAATTATAAACCGGCACAATTATTGATATTTGTTTTCCCATTCCCTACTCCTTTTACAAAAGTATCTCTATTTTTCCTGTTTATTTTTACTGTAGTCAAACACACCTGCTGCCAAGAAAAAGAAGATAAGATACGCAATATCCGAGCGCAAATCATTATTATAAAAGACATTAATTAAAACAATAGCCGAAAATACAATGCCAAATATATACTGATGGTTATCACTGCTCTTCCTCAGAAATCTTCGAAAACTATACGCCAAAAACGATATATAAATTAATATGTATAACCCAAGTCCAATAAGTCCGCCTTCAAGATACAAAAGCTGGTGGCTGAACCATATATAGTTCAAATTTCCAAACTCATCATAAAACCCGCTTCTAAATGCTGCGATATTTGAATACTCACAGTTTCCGAATCCATACCCTGTTAGTTTTAATTGAATATCGTCACCAAAGAACAGCTCATTAATCTGTGGGATGGCCTTGGTTCTACTAATCTGATATGTCCATTCAGTAGCTTCCTCATATCGTTCAATAGAAGCATTGCCTGTTAATACCGAAACCCTATCCGGATAAATATTAATTATCATAATCATTCCTATAGCAAATGCACAAATAGCGCTAATACCAATTTGAATATGCACTTTCCTAATGCCTTTACTCTTAAATAGTGAAAGTATCAGCACTGCAAACACAATAAATATAAACTCATAATAAAAGACTTTTATCTCTGCCAATGCTGCTATGGTCATCGATGAGACTAGGGTGAAAATCGCAAAATTGGAAAACCTTTTTTTAACGACACTCTCTGCTAAATGTAAAATAAGAATTCCACAAATAAAAATATTTGTAGAACCATTAGCCCCCACCTCTGACCCGAATATTCCACCTAAATGGTCATCTCGTAAACCGGTGGCAAATTGTATGCCCAGAAGTATAAAATTAAAAACATATATGTAGTTCAGACATTTTATAATTCGCTTAATATCCTCATTATCAAGAAATGTGAGACATGCGATTAAAAAAAGGAAAAAGCGTATCCAATTTCTTGAAGCCCAAATAATTTGCATAAAATCAGGACTTTTAAACAATGCAAATATTACCATGAATATATACCACAAAATCATACTTCCAATTATCATTTTGTATTGTGTAAGCCCGGTCTTTTCTTTGGAAGTAATAACTAGTATGAATAAAACTATTGTAATTATATCTGTTATAAATCTCGTACTCTTGGGTAGATTAAGATCAGTAAGCAATCCATAAAATAAAACAAACAGCAGCTGAAAGTAAATCATACACCGACAAATAAGATTTCTATTTATGAGTCTGTGAAAGAATTTCTGTAAATTAAGAATAATAAGGTCTTCTATGATAAAATAAAATCATAGGAGGCCTATTATTATGGCAAGAAGAGAAAAGAAACCTGTACACAAAGTCGAAA
>JBKEBP010000133.1:0-18399 GCA_047973235.1 Suipraeoptans sp.
GGGGGGAGTAAATGGGAAAACAAAAAGATAGTAAGATTAAGCTAATAAAAATAGCATATTTTGATGAAGCGGCAGCTCAGGATTATATTGATATAGCAAATGGTGGAAGATTAGATTGGAACAGCGAAGAGAATAAGAAGAAAGTAGCACAGATGCTCGTGAAAATTGAAGCAGAAGCACAAGCAGGTTTCAACATCTTTAACTATTTTAAGGCATCAATATCGAGTAATGGAAATGCTAACATGTCCAGAGATATAGAAAAAGTATTTGATTCAACATTGAAAAATACATTGTTGACTGAATATATATCTAAAGCAACAGAAGATGTAAATGTCAGAAAATTTGATCCAGACGGAGTGTATGCACCAGAAAATTCTGTTTCTATGTACAAGATGTATAGCTCCTATTTATCAGTAGTTCCTAAAGAACAACTGCCTATTGATATGGAAAAATTAAATGAAGCTTTATTGGGCGAACGTGGATATTATGCTATGTTACTTCTGAACGAACAAAATCCAACCTGTGTACTAAGATTTAACATAAAGGCATTCAATAACAACTATAATTTAGCTGATTTATCTAAAATGAAGCTGGCATATTATGGGGTCAAGGTGGGTAGTTGTACTGAGGGGCAACTATCGATGGAGAAAGAATTTGAAAACAAACCTTCTGTTAAGGTGCCAACAGCAGAAAGCATAATTGACGGAGATGATAGTATTTCAAGTGAGGAAATGCTGGATGTTTATGATATAGTATTGGCAGGTGTTTTGGGTGAATAATATTTTAATCTTTTATGGTTCTAACAAGGATTTTATGAAACATATTCCAAATACAGGAAGAAACCTTACTGATATTGTTATGGAGTTAGACAATGATAGCAAGAAAAGTGTAATGATTGTAAAAACAGCTGATCAAGAAATTGAAGAAGAACCTGAAAAAAAACTCGTTGTTAAGGATTTCATTATTAATTCAGATGAGTATTGCGGTGTTAGAGAACATGTTATAACAAATTTTCCTAACTTCATTGCGAAAATGGAAATAACTAATATGTATATACAGAATCCACCGTTACATATAAGTGAGCAGTTACACAGATTATACGATGAAAAAAATATAATTGAAGAAAAGGTACAACCTTATAAGAAGATAAATCAAAAATTATTGAAACAAATTAATTCCGAGTATGATAACATAATTATTGGGCAGGAAAAGGCTAAAACTAAAATTTTGCAAGCTTTATATCCACAGTTAGATAACAAGAGAAAGAAGCCTGTAGTTTTGCTTTTATATGGTGATTCAGGTGTGGGAAAAACTGAAACAGCTCAATATCTTGCCAAATTGTTGCATGGTAAGCTGATGAGAAAACAATTTTCTATGTATCAGAATAATCAATTTGCAACATATTTATTTGGTGGAGGTCATAGTGAGGCAAGTTTCGCAAAAGATTTATTAGATAGAGATTCTGACGTAATATTACTTGACGAATTCGACAAAGCAAATTCTATGTTTCATAGTGCGTTTTATCAATTATTTGATGAAGGTATTTACGAGGATCAAAATTATCAGGTAAAGCTTGAAAAATCGATTATTATCTGTACTTCTAACTATAAGAGTATAGATGAGATTAAAGAAAAATTAGGTAATGCAATTTATAATAGATTTGATTCAGTAATTCATTTTGAAGATTTATCTATTGAGGCTAAGACAAAAATAGCTGATAAGATCATGGAGGAAACTATTAAGAACTTCAAGAAGAAAGACGTAATACTTGATGAAGATTTACAAAAGAGGCTTAGGGATAATGCTATCCAATGTTCAAATGTTAGAGAAATTCAACGACTAATCGAGAGTACATTTTCTTTGGTAGCGATTAGAAAAATGTGTAGTTGAGATAACTTGTAAGCCACCAGATAATCTGTGAATAATTAATTTATGGTTTGGCATTGATTTGGCATTAAAAAGTCTGTAAACGAGAAATAATAATGATAATAAGAATAAAACTTAAATAAATATGTTAAACAGAAGACTGAGAAACATTTAAAATCACTCTGGATTCTGCGAGTTTGAATAAACTTAAATGCCTACAAACCATTGTAGATACTGAGTTTCAAAAAAACGTGGTTGCAAAATGGTTACGTTTTCAGAACTAATATAGATTCATAAAATATGAAAGCAAAGCCACAGACATTTTCAGTCTATGGCTTTGCTTTTATAATATACTTGTAATTTTAATATCATAATTTTGAAGAATATCTATATATTCATCTATATATTCATCTTCATTTCCTTTATCAATATGTGTACGAAGCTCTTGTATTGAAGAAAGCAAAGATCCCAGAGGGGATGAGTGAATTAAGTAATCTGAAAAAGTTTCTCCCTCATAAGTGTGTTTCTGTTCTTCAATCATAATTCCAGCCTTTTTCAGTGTTTCCATAGAGTATAAAAAGGATGCAAATAGTTCACTTTCATGTGTCCCCAAATTCAGTAATTGGAAATCTGAAAAAGAAATAATGGATATTCTACTTCCGATACCAACTAAAACATAAGAAAAAAGCATATCAATTCTATTACGTACCATGGATTCAAGAAGTAATGCAAAATCTTTAACAGTTTCTATTGGCGAAGAAGTCTTTGCAATGTTGTCCTTTATTGCAGAAAACTTTTCTGATATTTGTGTTTGCATTTCCAATTCATGTTTTTGTAAATCGAAGGGAAATCGGCTTTTCCAAATTAGGTATTCCAAGTGACTCTCATAATCATCAGAATTCTTTGTTTTTAATTTGTTTTTTTGCATTGCTTCATACCAAGAATCAAGATAAAAGAATATTTCTCTATCTATTTTTTCTAAATTGTCAAAAACAAGAGAAAAGGTATTATTCTCTTTTTTCAATGATATTCCCAACATTTTTTCAAATTCAAATAAAATTTGCATCACCTCTTTTCTAGAGGTGATGTTTATATCTGATAAAGCGGAGATATCTACATCTAATGCCCTTGCAATATCAGCTAATTTATCCGCTTTAGGAATCATTTTATTGCTCTCATACTGGCGTATACGCACATCAGCAGTTGCACTTGAAAAGCCTGAGTCGATACCTAATTTTTTTTGTGTCATTTTTTTAAGATTTCTGATATATCGTATTTTGTCTCCGACTGTCATATTCAACACCTGCCTTTACTGATTCACTAATATTTTAACATAGAAGTTATAGAATGGAAAGAACAGAAATAAAAATATTTCTAAAAATGTATTGACAGAAATAAAAACAGTTCTGTATAATACTTAATACAAACAGAAATAAATTTACTTCTGAAGTAGAAAGGAGAATACTATGATAGCAGAAAAAAGGAAACCAGCATATGTTGATGTTTCAGAAGTTTGCGCGGATTGGAATGTAAGCCGTAGTAAGGGTTATGCCATTATCAAGCAGTTGTCGGTGCAGATGAAAGAAGAGAATCCTAAGTTACTGGTTATGAGTGGAAAAATCAACAGAATCTATTATGAAGAAGTATGTATGAAGAGGTAAGCATGAAAAAGAGAAAACAAAAAGCTCCTGCTGGCACAGGAGCAAAGAAAATCGGTATTTGCATACACAATTATTCCACTTGCAATATACCATATTTTCTCTTTTATCGCAACGAAAGAAAGGAGCAATAATGGGAGATAGAAGAATGGTCTCACGAAAAATAGTGGAAAGTGCAAGTTTTTTAAAAATGCCAGCTACTTCTCAGAATCTATATTTTCATTTAATTGTGAACGCTGATGATGACGGAATTGTAGAAGCATACTCCGTATTGGCTATCACAAAAGCAAACGAAGATGATTTAAGAGTGTTGGTAAGCAAGGAATTTGTATTTGTGCTTAATGAGGATTTGGTAGCATATATCGAAGACTGGTTAGAAATGAATTATTTTAGGGCTGACAGGAAAAAAGATAGTAGATATAAAGCACTTTTATTACAACAAAGACCTGAGGTTAAGCTTATTGAAGCAAAGGAGCGCTCAGATACAAAGGGTGGAAAAAGAAAAGGTCAGTCCATGGACAGTCCACGGACTGCTCAACCTAACTTAACTAAACTTAATCTAACAGAACCTAACTTAACTGAAGATAAGATAATCAATCCATCTATCTATCAGGAAACAAATGGAAAGATAGTCAAAGTGACAGAGAGGGAAAGTTATAAAAAAATCATTGCTGAAAATATAGAATTAGATATTTTATATGATATGGCAAAAAGAAAAGGTGAAGCAGAAAGAGCAATGATAACAGAGATATATGAAACTATATGCGATATGGTAACAGTGCCCAGAGAAAAGGTAACTATTAAGAATACAGAATATCCATGGGAAATTGTGAAAGAACAATTTTTAAAATTGACAAGAATCCATGTAGCTAATATTATGAACCGCATTATTGATGCTGAATTACGAATTAAAAATATGAATTCATATCTTATTTCTACATTGTATGAAGAGAGCCTTAGCGGCACAATTGCAGGTCAAGTGGAATTGCACGATGACTATTTGAAATACCTTCGTGGTAAGCCATATTCGATATAGAGAGGAGCAAAAAATGTCAGCGGTTAAAGATAATGATAGAAAGACTTGGAGAGCCTATATCCGCTATACAGATTGGCAAGGAAAAAATCAGATACATACAAAACGTGGGTTTAAAACAAAGAGAGAAGCTCTTGCATATGAACGTGAGTTTTTGATGAAAAAAACAAGAAATATAAATATGGGATTTCCAGTGTTTGTAGAACAATATCTTGAAGATAAAAAACGGAGATTAAAATATAATACGTTCCTTACCAAGAAACATATTATTACAACAAAAATTATTCCATTCTTTGAGAATAGAACACTTGCGGATATTGATGCAACAGATATTATTCAGTGGCAGAATGAACTACTGAAAATGCGTGATGAAAATGATAGACCATATTCACAGACCTACCTTAGGACGATTCAGAACCAGCTAAGCGCAATATTCAATCATGCTTGTAGTTTTTATAATTTGCCAACAAATCCATCCAAGCAGGCAGGGAAAATGGGCAAAGCAAAGGCTAAAGAAATGCTCTTTTGGACAAAAGACGAATATCTGCGATTTTCTGAGAGCATGAAAGAAAAACCCATCTCGTTTTATGCATTTGAGATATTATATTGGGCAGGAATACGTGAAGGAGAGCTTTTAGCGTTAGAGAGAAAAGATATAAATATCGAAGATAGAAAACTGACAATTAATAAGTCGTTTCAGCGATTAAAAAAGCAGGATTATGTAACCACACCAAAAACAGAAAAAAGTAATCGCGTCATAGATTTACCTAAATTTCTCTGTGATGAATTGGAAGATTACTTTGGAATGTTATATAAGTGCGAAGATAATAGAAGACTTTTTGAAATTTCTAAAAGCTATCTTCATCATGAAATGGATAGGGGTGTAAAAAAATCAGGAGTAAAAAGAATCCGCATCCATGATATTCGTCACTCGCACGTTGCACACCTCATTGAACTTGGATTTTCACCGATTGAGATAGCGGAAAGACTAGGGCATGAGGGTATATCGGTAACTTATACGTATTCACATTTGTATCCGTCAAAACAGAAGTTACTAGCGAACAAATTGGATGAAGATAGAGCAATAAATACAGATAACAATAATAATGAAGAGCCGGATGAAGAAGGCAAAATAAATGATTATAGTCAGACTTGTATATAACAACAAAATGATAGATATGTGAGAGCGAGGATATAAAATGGGAAAAATATATCGGAGAAGTAATCTGATTTGTGGAGTAACTGTAAAGAAAGAGGATAAAAATCGAAAAAGAAATATAATTCTCAATTTTAGAGTATCAGAGGAAGAAAAGCATATGATTGAAAATCGAATTAAATTATCAGGTCTTGCAAAAGCCGATTATCTTATCAAAAGTTGTCTACACCAAGAGATAGTGACTTATGGAAATGTAAAGACTTTTAGTGAAATTAGACAGCAAATAGCAATTATAGATAAGCATTTGTTAGCACTAACGAAGATGGATGAACTGGAACTAGAGGTGCTTGAATCCCTTAGAACAATATTGGAGATTTTGGATGGTATAAAAAAGGAGAGTAAATTAAATGAGTAGTCAGAGAAAAAGCATTGAAGAGCGTGTTGCGGAATTAGAGAAAAAAGAACAGGCAAGCCTTGAAAAGGCCAAGCAATATTCGGCACAGAAAAAAGCATTAGACAAACAATTTAAGGAAGTGGAAAGAAAAAAGAGAACAAACAGATTGTGCCAGATAGGTGGTGCTGTTGAATCTGTATTAGGAAAAACAATTGAGATAGAAGATATTTCAAAGTTGATTGAATTTCTGAATAGGCAGGAAAGTAATGGTAGATTTTTTTCTAAAGCAATGTGTAAAAGTGATGAAGAATCCAGTTAGTATGTCAAGTGAAGTGAGAGGGGTTGTCATTGCAATCCCTTCTCTTATTTATTAAGAAGGGCGCACTTATATGTGGGCGAAGCCCACATATACCACTTTACTTCGTTTCGTTAGTTCGCTCCCTGAGAGGTCTTTTGCAGACAGCACCATTTCATGGAGAGCGACATGGTCGGTTTTGCATAATGCAAAACTCCTATGCGGGCGGCACTCTTGCGCAGAGGTCGGTCTTACAGACAGTTATTTTTGATTTTCACACAGGTAAAGGAGAAAGTGTAAGATGGCAATATTTCATTGTTCAATCAAAATAATATCAAGAGCAAGTGGGCGTTCTGCGGTTGCCAGTGCGGCATATCGCTCTGGAGAAAAATTATATAATGCTGAAACTGGACTTACGCATGATTTTACTAAAAAAGGTGGAGTGGTATTCTCTGAAATATGTATTCCTGATAATGTATCGCAAGAATTTCAAGACAGAGAATACTTTTGGACAGCAGTGCAAAATGTGGAGAAGCGTGCTGATGCACAGCTTGCAAGAGAAATAGAAGTAGGCATACCAATAGAGTTTTCAAGGGAACAACAAATAAAGTGTGTACAGAGCTATATTCAAGAAAATTTCGTGTCAAAAGGTATGTGTGCAGATTGGTCTTTGCATGATAAGAAAGACGGAAATCCTCATGCTCATATCCTGCTCACAGTTCGTGCGTTTGATAAAAATGGAACATGGATTGCAAAGCAGAAAACTTCTTTTGCTTATGATGAAGAGGGGAAAAAGATTCCATTGGTTGACGAAGAAACAGGAAAGCAAAAAATTAGAATCAGGGATGGAAAAGGTACAGAAAAATTGTGGGTGCGAACATCAATCCCGTCTAATGATTGGAACGATCATAGTAAGGCAGAGGAATGGCGAGAAGCATGGGCAGATGAATGCAATAAGTATCTAGCAGTACATTTGCAGATTGACCACCGGAGCTATAAAAGGCAAGGGATACAAAAAGTGGCAACCATTCATGAGGGAATTGTAGCCAGAGATATTGAGAAAAAAGGCGGCGTATCAACCAAGTGTGAATTGAATCGAGAAATACGAAAATACAATACAGCATATGAACAGATAAAAGAAAAGGCACTGGATATAACAAAAACAGTTATTAGTAAAGCGAGGGCGATAATAGATGGATTTAATGAATTTAGAAGAGGTCATAAAAATATTGGAATCCCAAGAAGAAATGCTTCTGATATTGGAAAATCAACAGACAGAAATAGAGCAGTCACAACTGGAGAATACACAATTACAAGAAGTGCTGGACGAATCAGTTCAATTAGAACAGACATTAAACGAAGAGTATCAGATACTACGGTTACAGAACAGGAAATTAAAGGAACAGAATCAGATATTGAAAACACAGATCGATTCATTGAAAAACTTTCAAGACTGATAGAGGAAAAGGAGCATGAGAAGAATGAGAGAATTAGAAAATTGCTTAAGCGAAGAAAAAATGCCAAGTATGGAGGAACTACTAACAGAGAATGTGAAGCAGGAAGAAACGATTCAGCAGCTCTTATCAGAGAGATTAGAGCTACAACAGACAATGCAAGAGCAACAGTCAACGCTTCAACAGATACAAGAGAAAGTCGTGAGCTTGAACAACAGCGATTTGCAGCTACAAGAAGCAGAGCAGATGTTAGCTCGTGCAATGAAAATAGAGATGGAGATAGAAGAGAAAGAGAACGCAATAAAAGTCGCTAGTGAAAAAATTTCTACTAGAGAAGCCGATGTTGAAAAGCGCGAGAAACACGCGGAAGATATCGTTAAAAATCAGGAGAAAAAAATAAATGAAAAAGCAGAGAAACTAACTTTTGACAAAAGAAGGCGTATGGGGTTTGCACAAAGTGAGAATGAAGAAAAATTAAGACGTTCATATAAGCTCAAGGAAGGTAAATTGTATGCTCTAACCATGGGTGGGTTACTATATAGCTTTTTAATAACAGTACTAACAATAGTGAACACAGAACGTTTTAAAGAGGATTTTAAAGCAGTTATCGAGTTAATTGGTTGGATTTGTTTAATGATATGGAATAAAGTGCTTGTAGGGGCAAATATGGTGTCAGATCTCTGTAATAAGATACCGCATGAGTTTGTTGCTATAGTACTTGGGTGGATTGCAAAAGTGTTATTCATTGTTTTGATTTTAGCATTGATAATAGGAGCAATTGGGTGGATGATAAATAAACTTGTAGAATTTTATAAGTCAAGATTCGCAGATAGGATAAGTGCGATAATATCGCTTATAACGTTCTCTTTGTTGGTGTGGTTTGGGGATTATATTGGAGAAATAGTAAAGTGGAATCTACTACTGGTTTTCTTATTGATTCAGGTGGTATATGTCTCTACTCGTATGTATGTAGAAGGATGTAGAAGTTAATAAACTTGTAGCGTAAAAATTCTCATTGTGAGGAAATATATATAAATAGCTCAGATAAGATGTCACCATAGTATTATAAATAATGATTCTATGGTAGGCGTCTTTTTTTGAACCGTATACTCAATAGAATGTGGTTAGCTTATGACACGGGCGGAATGTATGATATAATAAATCCTGAAATAGCCAAATTCGATGTACAAAGATTGTTGGACGATAACGACCAATTCTTCGGGTTTTTCACGAGAGTGTATGTCGAAATTAATATGTAATTTAAGGAGAATGCTATATGTCTGCAAAAACAGAACATTTTTTTCATAAGGAAGATTTAGTACATACGCTTGATATGTGTCTCAATAAAACATTGGGTATGGTGGATTGCAACAACATTTTTGCTAAAACAAAAACAAATCCCAAAATAACCGGAATTGCAGGGGATATTATTGAACAATCCGTATTAGGATATCCAGCAGATAATAAACAAGAGCCAGACTTAAATATAGATGGTGTTAAAACAGAACTTAAGACTACAGGAATCCGATTGTCAAAAAAAGAGAAAAACAAATACGAAGCAAAAGAACCGATGTCAATAACTGCAGTATCTCCAGATATTATTGTTACTGAAGTGTTTGAGCAATCTAATTTTTGGCATAAATTGGAGCATATGCTTTTGGTTTACTATCATTATGATTCTGCAAAGACAGTGATTGCTGCAGAATATGCCAACTTTCCAATTAAAGGATATGAGTTTTATGAATTTGACGATGAAGATAGAGTTACTTTAAAGAATGACTGGACTATAGTTCATGATTTTCTTATCTCATTGCGCGAAAATCATACCGATTATGAAAGCGAATATCCACGACTTTCTTCTGAGTTACGAGATAGATTGCTTTTTATAGATACTGCACCAAAATGGCCAAATCGACCTCGGTTTAGATTAAAACGCGCTGTCATAACCAACATTGTGCAAAATCATTTTGGCGATGGACTCGAACAATTGCCAGGTAAATATACCAGTTATAATGATATTGATACAAAATGTTGTGACCTCACAATAAAATACAAAGGAAAAACAGTTCAGCAGTTGATAGATTTCTTTGGTATTAAAGGAAAAATCAATAATAAATCCATCGGAGAACAAATTATTGTTCGTATGTTTGACGGCGCATCAAAAAAAATGCAGAAGATTGAATTCTTCAATAAAATCGGTCTGCTTGGTAAGACCGTTGTATTAACAAAAAAAGGTCTTCGAACCGAAGATATGAAGTTATTTTGTATTGACTTTGAAGAAATTATGGAATCGGACATTTCCTTTGAAGATTCTGCTTTTAGAGATTTCTTTGCCAACCAACAAATGATGTGCATTGTATTTGAGGAGCCTAATTCACAAGCAGGATTGAACGAAAACAAACTTCTTGGATTTAAGCGTCTTTTTTTGACGATTCTTTTATCGAAGAAAAAGTTAAACCAGTTTGGGAAAGGATTCGTGAATTAATTTTCAGAGGACAGTTACAGGATGTTGTTGATATTGATAAAAAAACAGGCAGACCTAGAATAAATAATACTGGTGTTGTGAAATCTGCACCTAATTTCCCAAAAGCTTCTGATGGCTTGATTTTTGTCCGTTGTAGTAGTTCTGACTCAACATACAAACCGGAAGAAATCAATGGCATACAAATGTATCGCCAGTGGATTTGGATAAAGGGGTCATACATAGCGGACAAATTATCGCAAATAGATTTCATATAATCTGGTAAAAAAGCAGGTTGATCTTTGTGACTTTATTTGCTATAATTAACTGCACGGAAGGGATTTATAATGAAAAAAACAGTATGTGAATTATTCGCCGGAGTCGGCGGGTTTAGATTAGGTTTAGAACGTTTACAATCAAACTGGGAAACAGTATGGTTCAGCCAATGGGAGCCCAAAGCTTCTGCTCAGTGGGCACACGATTGTTATGTAAGACATTTTGGAGAGTCTAATGATTTGCAAGGTAATATAACAACAGGTATCGATATTGCTGAAGTTAACAAAGAAAATATTCCAGATCACAATCTTCTTGTTGGAGGTTTTCCCTGCCAAGATTATTCAGTTGCACATGGTCTCTCTACCGAAATGGGTATTCACGGAAAAAAGGGGGTTTTATGGTGGCAAATTTATGAAACAATTATCGCAAAAAGACCAGCATTTTGTTTATTTGAAAATGTTGATAGATTGTTAAAATCTCCCTCAAAGCAAAGAGGACGAGATTTTGGAATTATGTTGAGCTGTTTAAATGAATTGGGATATTCAGTTGAATGGCGTGTGATTAACGCGGCACGGTATGGTGCGGTTCAACGCAGGCGCAGAGTCTTTATTTTTGCATATAGGAATGATACGAACTATTTTATTGCGCAGCAAAATAGTTCCGAAAGCAATATAATTTCCACTGAAGGTTTTTTTGCAAGAACCTTTCCAATTAAACCAATTGACGAGGTATTTTCTTATGAAGTTTCAGAGAATCCTATGGTCGCAACAGAATCCTTTAAATTTGATTTTTGCAACGCAGGCTATATGAGTGCGGGTGTGATTTCAACAGCGAATATTAAGGAAGTCGAAGAGGCTCCAATTACGCTAGGTGAAATTCTCGAACATAATGTTGATGAGCATTTTTATATTCCAGATGATAAGATGGAAAAGTGGATATACTTAAAAGGCTCGAAAAAAATACCTCGTATTGCTAATAATGGACACGAATATATATATTCCGAGGGTCCTGTAGGTTTTCCTGATGTATGGGATAAACCGGGTAGAACAATGTTAACAAGTGAATCAACCTTGAATAGGAGCACACATGTGGTTGAAGACCTTGACACACATCGCCTTCGCCTTTTAACGCCAGTTGAGGCTGAACGACTACAAGGTTTTGATGATAACTGGACTAATACAGGAATGACCAAGCGTATGAGATATTTCTGTATGGGCAATGCTTTGGTTGTTCCTATGATAACAAGGATGGGCACTACTTTGAATAACATTTTTACAGCTGAAATCTAAATATATAAAAACCGCGAAAGCAGAAGCAGTTGCTGAGACAGATTCTAAAGGCAGTCCAAATACTTCTGCTAATAGCGGCAAAACGAACAGCAATAGTGGAAACAGTGGTGAAAGTAAGCCTTAGTATTCGAGAGCTACTGGAGATAAAGGAACGAAAACGGAATAATGAATGAAATATAACCAAAAGGACGAGCGGACGCTTCATCCTTTTTTATTACAAAAAATAGGGGACAGTATAAATGAATAATTAAATGTACGGGTACGTGACAATATACAAACGAATTTCAGGAATCTCACCGAATTAATATAAGTTTTAATTTTGGGCTCTATTTGACATCTCTCGATTTTTTTGCTATGTTTAATTAAAGACAGTTGATTGCTAATCTCTTTGGGGAAGTAGACCCCAATTGATTTTACCCAATCAGCTGTCTTATTAATTATATATATTAGTAAATTATTGGAACAATAATGGTTGTTTTTTGGTTGCAAAAATCATTCCAAAAGAATTAAATGTGTGGAATACTTGAAATAAGAATACATAGTGTAGTGAATATGATAAAAAACATACTAGATATAGTAGTTATTATAGAGTTTGAACAGTTTAAAAAATATAGAGGTTAGGATGTATTGTGTAGACGACATACATAATGCTGGTTTTCATACAAAAGGTTATATTTTCAGAAATGAAGAGACTTATAAATTTATTATTGGTAGTTCTAATATAACACTTAGGGCACTAACTGTTAATAAGGAGTGGAACACTAAACTAGTAAGTTCTTCGAAAGAAGAAATCACCGAAGAAATACTTGATGAGTTTAGTAGGCTATGGAAAGCGTCAAAGAAAATAGATGATGTAATAGACGCATATATGGACCTTTATAATTCGAAAAAGGAGATTCTAAAACAGACTAAAATCCCTACTATAAAACAATACAAACTTGAGCCTAATTCAATGCAACTTGAGTTTATTAAAAATCTGAAGAAAATGCGTTCGGAGGAAAAAGATCGAGCATTGCTTATTTCGGCTACAGGAACAGGTAAAACGTATGCTTCTGCATTTGCACTTCGAGAAGAGAAGCCGAGAAAAGCATTGTTTTTAGTACATAGAGAACAAATAGCTAAGCAAGCAATAAAAAGTTATAAAGACGTTTTTTCGGATACTGTGGAATTTGGACTATTGTCAGGAACGCATAAGGATTATAATGCAAATTATCTTTTTTCCACAATGCAGATGATGGCAAAAGAAGAGGTGCGAAATAGATATAGTAGAAACGAATTCGACATAATTGTTGTAGATGAGGTTCACAGAGCCGGATCAGAAAGCTATAAGAAAATATTAGATTATTTCAAACCAAAATTATGGCTTGGAATGACAGCAAGTCCTGATAGACCGGATGGATTTGATATATATGATTTATTTGAACACAATATTGCATACGAAATACGATTACAAAAAGCACTCGAACATAATTTATTATGCCCATTTCAGTACTTTGGTATTACGGATATTTCAATAGACGGTGAGATTTTTGATGATAATACTAACATAAACCAATTCAATTTGCTGGTAGCAGATGTAAGAGTGGATTATATAATTGAGCAAGCAAGTTATTATGGCTTCAGTGGGGAAAGAGTTAAAGGTCTGATATTTTGCAGTTCAAAAAAAGAAGCTAGAATTCTGTCAGAGAAATTCAATGAAAGGTTTAATGGAAGTAGACATTATAAAACGGCATATCTTAGTGGAGATGATACGCAAGAAAGCAGAGAGAGAGCTATCGAGCTTTTATCAAATGAGAATATGGATAATAATGATTTTTTAGACTACATCTTTACTGTTGATATTTTTAACGAAGGGGTAGATATTCCGGAAGTGAACCAAGTTATTATGCTTCGCCCAACACAGTCGCCTATTATTTTCATTCAGCAACTGGGAAGAGGATTGCGTAAGTATAATGGAAAAGAATTTGTTGTAGTACTTGATTTTATTGGAAATTATAACAATAATTTTATGATTCCTATTGCTTTATCGGGTGATAGAACATATAACAAAGATAATGTTCGTAGATATATTATGGAGGGAAACCGAACAATTAGAGGTAGTTCATCGATTCATTTTGATGAAATTTCAAAGAAAAGAATATTTGAATCAATTGATAAAATACAAACGAATTCCATAGGTCTTCTTAAAGAGGAATATCAGAAGTTAAAAAATAAAGTAGGACATATACCAACATATGCAGATTTCGAAAATTTTGGAGCAATTGATATTATGCTCTTTTTTGAGAACAAAAACTTAGGTTCTTACCATGCGTTTCTGAAAAAATATGATAATGACTATACTATAGAATTCACAGGGTTACAGGAAGAACTTTTGAAATTTGTTTCTAATAAAATCGCAAATGGTAAAAGATTTGCTGAGCTGGATTTTATAGATAGAATGATAAGATACTCGGGTAGCGATAAAAGTGAAGCTGAGCTGAGCGATTGGTTAGAACGTTATCAAAACAGCAATGCGATAAAAGTACTCAGGAATGAATTTGTAAGTAATGAAGTTAATAGAAAGACATATAAACAAAGTGTATTTCTTGAGAAATATCATGGCCATTTTAGCTTTTCAAAAGAGGTACTATCTGCATTCAATGATAAAAACTTTAAAACCGAAATGAATGAGTTAGTTCAATATGGAATAAGACTAAGTAGGCTAATCTATAGCGAAAAATACAAGGATACGGATTTCGTACTTTATCAAAAGTATATATATGAAGAGGTTTGTAAGTTACTTAATTGGCAGAGGAATGAAGTTGCACAAAACATTGGTGGTTATAAATATGATGTGGAAAGTAACACATTTCCGGTATTTATAAACTATATTAAGGAAGAAAATATTAGTGACAGTATCAGATATGAAGATAGGTTCATCGATGAATCAACTATAATTGCACTCTCAAAACAATCTAGGAGGGTTGATTCAAAAGATGTTCAACAAATATATAATGCCAAAGAAAATGGTACAAAAATCTATTTGTTTATAAGGAAAAACAAGGATGATAAAACATCAAAGGAATTCTATTTTTTTGGTGAGGTAGCAGCAACTGGGAATCCACATCCAATAGTAATGAAAAACACAAATAAGAGTGCGGTGGAAATTACTTATAAGTTAGATGAACCGGTGCGTGAAGACATATACGACTATATTATTTCGTAAGAGGAAAACCAAATGAAATACGAAGCATCTAAATGTGGGTAAGGTTAAATAATAAAGTTAAATGAAATGCGGCCGTTTTCAAGAATGGCCGCATTTCATTTAAAAAACAAGTTGTGTATTTATTGCTTCTTGGGTATAATAAGAATTGGAGGTGTATGAAATGAAAACAGAAATTCTTATACCAAATAATCAAAAAATCATATCTATAGAAGAACTGAAAAATTGGGGATTTACACATTATAAAATAAATAAGCTAGTTGACAATGGAAATCTTATTAAACTAAATAAAAAGAATTATGAGAACTTAAATTTTAATGGGGAAGAATCGGATTTCTATATTGTTCATGCATATACACCGACGGGAGTAGTATGTTTAATGAGTGCAGCTGTGTATTATAATCTTTCAACATATAGACCTGATGCTATTGATGTGGCAGTAAGTAAAAATAAAAATGTGTCAACTTTACCAGATTGGCCTCCTTTTAATCTGTATTATTTTGAAAAAGATCGATTCCAAATAGGAGTGCAAATTATAAAAGAAGGACCAAATCAATTTCAAATCTATGATATTGAGAAGACGGTGGTAGATATTGTATATTATCGAAACAAAATTGGAATTGAAGAAACAAAAGAAATATTAATGACTTACCTAAATAGAAATGACAGGGATATTAATAAGCTATATCGTTATGCAGAACAGTTAAAGTGCAGTGATATATTAAGAACATATTTAGAGGTGCTTATATGATAAATGCAGAGTCAGTCAAAGCTAAGCTAAAAAATCAAGCACCAAAGCGAGGTCACATGTTACAAGAGGCGTTGACTGCATATGGTTTAGAGAGGACTATATACAGAATTTCGATTTCTGAGTATGTCGAAAAGTTTACATTAAAGGGTGGCATATTTTTATATGCATTATTTGAAGGAAATTTTACTAGAGCTACTACCGATATAGATTTATTAGCTCAAAAAACTAGTAATGAAGTAGAGAATATAAAAAAGATATTTAATGAAATTTTTTTGATAGAAGTGGATGATGCGTTGAGTTACGACTTAGATTCACTAGATGTTCATTCTATAACTAAAGTTAAAGCTTATCACGGAGTGAATGTTTCGATTGTGGCTTATTTAGACAAAACAAAGATCCCAATATCAATAGATATTGGCTTTGGAGATATCGTATATCCAGAACGTGTACGTATGGATTTTCCAGTTTTACTTAAAATGGAAGTTCCTAAAATATATGCCTATTCTCTGAATTCTGTCATTGCAGAAAAGTTCGAAGCAATTGTGGCGTTAGGTTATGTGAATAGTAGGTACAAAGATTTCTATGATATTTATATTCTGGCTAGTAAATATGTCTTCGATGGTAATGAGCTGAAGAATGCAATAGAAGAAACATTTCATCATAGACAAACAGGATTTAATGATATTGTAGCCTTTGAAAAGGGGTTCGCTGAGGATGCGATTAGGAAAAGCAGATGGAATTCTTTTATTAAGAAGAAAAAAGCAATGGAATCGGTGGACTTTAGAACCGCAGTGGATACGATTAGAAATTTTCTGCAGCCAATAGTTGAAGCAATTAATGAAAATAAAGTAGAACGAAGTAAATGGATGCCAAAGAAAAAGCAATGGAATAGAAAGGATAAGATACTCGAATAGGACTATATTATTTCGTAAGAGGGAAACCAAATGAAATCAATTCAAGTAGTAGCAGCAATAATAAAAAAAGACAATAAGGTGCTTGCAACTCAGCGTGGATACGGTGATTTTAAAGATGGCTGGGAGTTTCCGGGAGGGAAAGTTGAGCCAAATGAAATACTGGAAGATGCACTTGTTCGTGAAATACGAGAGGAACTAAGAATAGAAGTAGAAGTTGGAGAACTGATCCATACGGTTGAGTATGATTATCCGAAGTTTCATTTAACCATGCACTGTTTCTTGTGTAGTGTCATTAGTGGTAATTTGACATTGGTGGAACACGAAGCATCTAAATGGTTGGGTAAGAAAGAAATGAAAAGCGTAGATTGGTTGCCGGCCGATATTGAATTAGTAGAGATAATAGAAGAAAAGTGCTTTGATTAATTGTGATTTTGCAACAAAAGATTTACACTATAAAAACTTATATGAGGTGAACTATGAAGTATATTGATATGCACTGCGATACACTAATGACAGCTTATAGACTAAAAAAGAAAAACATGTATGAAATGCCGGGAATGTTGGATGTAAAACGTATGAAACAAGCCGGACAGATGGCTCAATTTTTCGCAATTTTCATGCCGCCGCCGGATGAAGAGAAGCGACTAAATAGAGATAGCATGATAGATGATGAAGAATACTATAACTACTGCTTGGATGTACTTCAAACCACTATTAAAGAAAATAATAAAATCATTGCACAGGCATACAATGCCAATGATATAAATGAAAATGAGCGAAATGGTCGGATAAGTGCGTTTCTTACATTTGAAGATGGCAGAATGATAAATGGCAAAATGGAAAACATCGATAAATTTTATGACGATGGAATACGATTAATAACCCTAACATGGAATTACGCAAACTGTTTTGGCGCGCCCAACTCATCTGATATGGATATTATGAATCAAGGGTTAACTGAGTTTGGGAAAGAATCCATTGAGTACATGAACACAAAAGGAATTCTTATAGATGTTTCTCATTTGTCCGATGGAGGATTTAAAGATGTTGCTAGGCTAAGCAAAAAACCATTTATTGCATCACACTCAAACTGTAGAGAACTAAGTCCTCATCAGAGAAATTTAACAGATCCAATGATAAGACAACTTGCAAATAGTGGCGGAGTTATTGGACTGAATTTTGGACCACAATTCCTAAATAGTGACATTACTGTAAAGACGAGTACAAAGGAGCTAATATGTGAACATATTCTTAGACTGATTGATAAAGGCGGTATAGAATGTGTTATGTTAGGAAGCGACCTTGACGGTGTGGATGGCGAGTTGGAAATCAATAGCCCGGAGAAAATGGAATTAATTTTTGATTGTCTGGCTAAAAATGGAATAAGCCAAAACGATATAGAAAAAATAGCGTGGAGAAATGCTTACAGAGTTATTAATGAAGTTCTATAGAATGAGTGTATATGTCCGTACTCCGATTCGTGTTGTTCCTGGCAGCTTAGTGAAATTTCGCATAAGCAAATGACAAAACAGACTGTAGCAACTGTGAGCATAAACCTAAATGCTTATACAAGTATGATGAAGAACGAGATACAGATAAAAATAAAGTTATGAAGATAAATGAATGTTGGGAAGATTTGAAATCTAAGTC
>JBKEBP010000237.1:0-8105 GCA_047973235.1 Suipraeoptans sp.
GATGAATGATAAAGAACGTTTAAAAAAGTTAAAAGATTGGAAGAAGGCGGTAACATATGCATTTGATTGGGCTAAGAACGAAGACTAAATATAGACAGTAGAAGTTAAAACATATATAATAAATAAAAAAAACAAATCGGAGGACAGGTAATGAAGAAAAATGTAATTGTAGGGCAATCGGGTGGACCTACAGCAGCAATTAACTCATCACTAGCAGGAGTATATAGAACTGCAATTGATAGAGGCGCAAGTAAAGTATATGGGATGATTTATGGAGTTCAAGGACTCTTAGAAGAACGCTATATAGATCTTTCAGATCATATCACATCAGAACTCGATGTAGAACTTTTAAAGAGAAACCCGGCAGCTTTTTTAGGGTCATGTAGATTTAAGTTACCGGAAATATTTGAAGATAAGACAGTATATGATAAAATTTTCAAAGTACTTGATAAGCTGGAAATTGAAGCATTCATTTATATAGGTGGCAATGATTCAATGGATACGATTAAAAAGCTCTCTGATTATGCTATAGTTACAGGCCATCCCACCAGATTTATAGGTTGTCCTAAGACTATTGATAATGACTTGGCACTTACGGATCATACGCCTGGTTATGGAAGTGCAGCTAAGTATATCGGTACATCCATGAAAGAAATAATAAGAGACAGTTTCTGCCTTGAGTATAGCAAGGGACTTGTTACTATAGTCGAAATAATGGGTAGAAATGCCGGGTGGTTGACAGGAGCAGTTGCATTATCGAAAGGTGAGGACTGCGATGGACCGGATTTAATATACTTACCGGAATTACCATTTGATATGGATAAGTTTGCATCAAAGGTTAAAAAGCTTTTAAATGAGAAGAATTCAGTAGTTGTTGCAGTATCTGAGGGTGTTAAACTTAAAAATGGGGATTATGTATGTTCGTTAAGTAGTAGTACCGATTTTGTTGATGCATTTGGACACAAGCAACTTTCCGGAACAGCAGCATATCTTGCAGGCTATGTTGCAGGAGAATTTGGTTGTAAATCAAGAGCTATTGAACTTAGTACGCTTCAACGATCAGCATCTCATGCGGCTTCAAGAGTTGATATCTTAGAGGCTTATCAGGTAGGTGGTGCAGCAGTTAAAGCAGCGGATGAAGGCGATACCGGTAAAATGGTTGTGCTTCAGAGACTTTCTGATGATCCTTATCAATGCGGAACAGAAGTAAAAGATGTGCATAAAATAGCAAATGATGAAAAGCTGGTTCCTAGAGAGTGGGTTAATAAAGATGGTACATATGTAACAAATGAGTTTGTTTCATATGTTAAGCCGCTTATACAAGGCGATGTTGCGCCTGTAATGGTTGATGGAATCCCAAGACATCTATATCAGCCAAAGGAATTAAATAGTAGGAAATAGGTGAGTATACTAAGATAGATTAAAAAAGTGTTCCGCTAAGGATGCGTACTTCGGCGTATTAAATAGAGCTAAAGCTCACGCCGAAGGCGCAAATATTCCATAATAGGAAAGTTATTTTATACTATTTTGCTTGCAAAAGGGACTTAAATAAGTTATCATAACAATATCTAAAAGCAAATCTTTTATCATTAATAAACCCCCAAAAATATAAATGAATAGAGAAGGTTACAACGTATTTCGATTTATTGAACAGGGAAGCGTCTGTCATATAGGTTCTGACTATATAGAAGGCTCTCCTATGATTACTTACCTAAAATATCATCCTATAATAACGAAGGATGTTTTATTTAAATGGGTAAAAGATCTAGAGAAAAAATTGAATCAATTTCATAATACCAAGGGGCATGCATATGATTATGTTAGCCCACTTAGTATTATAGTGTCAGATGATCTAAGAGTTCATCTTGTAGATTTAGACTTGGAAGAGAATAAATCCATACGACAAAAAATGGAAAGAAATAGTGTGAAAGCGCAATTTTGTCCAAGGTCAGACAGTGGTCTGGCCTCTTTTGAGGTTGATAAATATAGTCTTGGAAAGACCATTCAGTATATATTGTCTGTAAGCGAAATTGAACCACAACTTAGGAAACACGAAGAATATAAGATTAAACAAATAATAAAAAAGTCGGTAGGAGATTATGGTAAGGATGAAAAAATAAAGTCAAATAGTTCCGGAAGAAAATATCAAGTTGCATGTGTAGTAGTAATCATAGCCATAGCTCTGGCAACAAAGGTATTTTATATAGGTGGTGATACATCTAATAGTGTTAATGCACGAGATACGACTGATACTAACAAGGTCGATACTAATAGGACTGATACTTATGGAGATTCTGCCAAAGAAATAGAACTTCGATTTCGTATGGGAATGCTATACCTTGAGGAAATGGAAGACTATACTAAAGCGTCAGAAATGTTGTCATCAATTAGTGAAGAATACATTGTCGCACAGCACTACTTGGATTTATCGGATTTCTTGAATGGTAAATCTGAAAAGAACGTTTGGGAAATGGGAGAAATATTGAAGATGGCTGAAAATACATATCCAAAAGAGGAGTTGCTGCCAATTATCACATTGCTTAGATGCAATACCCTTATAGAGAGTGTGGAAAGCTATGAGAATGTGCTTAGGATTTCTAACCGGCTTAAAGGTAGTGAGGAAATTAATGATGAGGTATTAGTTTATAGGATAAATGCTTTTGACAAACTGAATCGCATTGAGGAGGCGTTAGAGGATATTTGTAGTTTACTGGAGTCTGTGAGTTATATAGATTCAAAAGATGAATACTACGGAATGGCAGCAGTTATATATAAAGATAGGTGTGAGATGGATAAAGCTTATGAAACGATTGAGCGTGGAATAAAGGTATATCCGGATGGAATGGAGTTGAGAATACTCGACCTATCATACCACATATATGAAGAAAGTAATGATATAGAAAATATTAAGAGGTTAATAGATATGCATTTAGCAGATATTCCGGAAATAAAAAATACAGAGTCATTTATAGAACTCTGCAATGATAACAATATAAAAATAGAAGATGATAAGGCAGTATTTGAATAAAAACTCCCTAGAAAGGGAGGATGCCGGAAACATAAGTTTCCGGCAAATATATGAAAAAGTTTTATCTAATATAAACTACTATCTCTGATTGATAAGTTTATTATATCTGCAACGTATGAAAAAACAATGTTAATCAAATGAACAAATTGTAAACAATAATCACAAACATGAATATAGAAAGGAAATGTATGAATAATAAAGAAAATAGGAATTATAAAAAGTTATTAGCCTTGCTCTGCGTAATGGCAGTACTAGTAAGTCTGATTGGAATTAAAACAGAGAAGGCCAGTGCTGATAACGGAGATACAGTAAGTTTTGTAGTAGGTGCGACTATATCATATGGGGCACTATTCACTAATGTATTTGGTGGCACAGTAAATGGTAATTATGGAGAAGTATATTGTATGAATCCATCGAAGTATTCACCGAAAGCAGGAACTTATGCGATAAGTTACCTGGATAATTCAAGCCTATTAGCTAAGGCGATGTACTACTTGTATGGTGGTGCGGGATTTACATACGGACTACTCATATCAGGGACTGATGATGATATGAGGGTTGCCACGCACATGGCAGTTTCATATATATTGGATCCAAACGGAGATTGGAAACATGGAGTAGCCGGGCCGATATTAGATGGTATTATGGGGATAGCAGAATCTATAGATAGTAATCTACCTGCTGCACCGGAACATTTTAGAGCATATGTTTTTAATATGAATGCAGGAACGCAGGCTATGGTTGGGTCATATCTCATAGAAAATGGAAGTATTACATTAAATAAAACATCAGCGAACACATTTATGACAGAAGGAAATGCAAATTATTCTTTAGCAGATGCAGTATACGGAGTATATTCGGATGAAGGTTGTTCATCAAAGGTAGGCGAGCTTAGAACAAATGCAGAAGGGGCAACAGATAACTTGGAAGTTACTGCAGGTACGTATTATATAAAAGAACTGTCAGCACCTAAAGGATATGCACTGGATTCAAAAATACATAGTGCTTTAGTAACGAGTGGGCAGACCACAATACTTGATGTATCGGACGCACCACAAAACAATCCTATACAGATAATGGTGGACAAGATTGACTTAGATACAAAAGTAAACAAGTCACAAGGAAATGCAAGCCTTGAAGGTGCTGAGTTTACAATTAAATATTACGCAATAGAGGCGAATACTCATGAAGATGGTATAGATCCTGCGTCACAAGGTGTATCTGCAACAAGAACGTGGGTATATAAGACGGACGCAGACGGATATATAGATATATCAATCAATGAAAACAAGGTAAGTGGAGATGAACTGTTTTATAATAATAACGGAATAGGAACAATACCATTAGGAGTTGTAACGATTCAAGAAACTAAAGCACCCGAGGGATACTTATTAGATGATAATAGAGTACATATTAGAAAAATCGTATCAAAAGGCAGTGCTGAGTCCGTAGAAACTTATAATCAGGTGACAATAGAAGAGCAGATAATCCGAGGAGGCATAGAGGTTGCTAAATGGGATATTGAACTTGATGAAAACACACCACAAGGGAATGCGTCACTTGAAGGAACGGAAATTGAAATTGTGAATATTAGCAATAACCCGGTTTTGGTAGATGGAAAGGAATATGCATATAATGAAGTCGTAAAGACAATCATTACTGATTCGATAGGTGTAGCAATTACTGCATATGATGCGCTTCCATACGGACAATATGAGGTGAGAGAAAAAACACCACCCAATGGTTATACAGAAGATGGAATAGTTAGTAGAGTGTTCACAATTCAAGAAGATGGAGTGATAATTAAGTTAACTGATAAAGAGACAGCTTTAAAAAACAGTGTGATCCGTGGCGGTGTCGAATTAGAAAAATGGGATAATGAAATTGATCGAAATGAAGCACAAGGAAATGCAACACTTACAGGAGCGGTAATGGAAATCATAAATAAAAGTGAACATGCTGTATTAGTAGGGGCACAATTGTACGAGCCGAATACAGTTGTAACTTCATTGACAACCGATGAACGTGGGGCAGCAAGATTAGAACCGGATTCATTACCGTATGGAACATATGAGGTGAAGGAAGTAATAGCACCAGAAGGATATTTGGGAGAGGGAGTGTTATCAAGAACGTTTGATATAGTGGATGAAGGTGTAATAGTGCAACTTTCGGATACTAATACTGCTATTAAGAATAATCCGATAAGAGGGGATTTAGAACTAATTAAAATAGAAGATGGTACAGGACATAGAATGGCAGGTGTATTGTTTGAGTTAGTGTCCGAGACAACAGGTGAGAGTCATACTTTTGTAACTGACAAAAACGGTTATTATTCCACGGAATCGAAATGGAATCCTCATACGGAGAATACAAATGCTGGTGAGACGGATAAAGATGGGGTTTGGTTTGGAGAAAGCCATACTATAAACAATAATGTTGGTGCTTTGTTATATGATACATATATTATAAACGAATTGCCATGTGCGGCAAATGAAGGAAAGATACTTCTCACAGGAATCAAAATTACAATAGAAAGAAATAAGGTGACCGTGAACATGGGTACTCTCACAAATGATGAAGAGCCTATGCCTAATATTGGTACATGCTTTTTAGAAAATAATACTGAAAAGAAGGAGATAGTTTCAAATGGAGTACATGACTTTGTGGATATAATTGAGTATAGCAATTTTGATATAAGTGGAGAATACAAAGCCTATCTTACAGTAATGGATTATGAAACAAAAGAAGCATTAGTAATAAATGAAGAAGTGGTGAGTTCTGAACTGTTATTTACCGTAGATGAGCCGTCAGGAGAGATACGCATTCCGATTAGCATTGATACAACCGGTCTTGGTAATAAAAGACTTGTAGCATTTGAAGAAGTTTACAAAATTATAGATGGTAAAGAGGTGCCATATTCTAAGCATAAGGACATTGAGGATTTAAACCAAACGATAGAAATAGTGACTCCAAATATTAAAACACAATTCTTTGAATCTGAAACCGAGAAAAAGGAGGTTGTCGAAGGTGGAAGGTATGACTTTGTAGATGTGGTTGAGTATAATAACTTTGAGATAAATGAAAAATACAAAGCGGTATTAGTAGTAATGGATTATGAAACAGGTGAACCATTGTTAATTGATGAAGAATTAGTCAAGTCAAGTTTTGAGTTTACAGTAGAAAAGCCATCAGGTGAAATAAAAGTCCCCATTCATTTCGACACAACGGACATGGGAGAAAAGACGTTGGTGGCATATGAAACGGTATATAAAATAGTTGACGATAAGGAACTCATATATGCAACGCACTACGATTTAGAATCTACTGACCAGACAATTCACATAGAGCCTCATACTATCGAATCACATTTTCCTGAGCCTGAGATAAAGCCTAATATAGTTAACAAAGAATCTGAAAGAACTGAGTCGAATAAAAGGGGAGCAATTAAAACAGGTGACAAAGCAGGAACGTCAGTGATTATTATATTATTAATCACATCCGGCATAGTTATTGCATATGTAATTAAGAGAAAACGCAAATTTTATAAATAAATGTGATTGTCAAACATAGGTAAAATGCATTATACTGTTACTTAGGCAATTAGGAAAGGACAGTTTATGAAGTATATTTCATTTGCAATACCATGTTACAATTCCATGGATTATATGGAAAAAGCAATAAACAGTATCTTGCCGGCGGGCAATGATGTAGAAATTATCATTATTAATGATGGATCTTCTGATAAAACATCAGATTTAGCACACGAATATAAAGAGCGATTTCCGGACATTATACGAGTGGTTGATCAGGAAAATGGCGGGCACGGTGCAGCGGTTAACGCAGGACTTAAGAAAGCAAAAGGATTGTATTTTAAAGTAGTGGATAGCGACGATTGGGTGGAGGAAAGTTCACTAAAAGCTATTGTTAACTTTATTAAAGAAACTACAGATAATGATGACGAAATAGATATGATAATATCTAATTATGTGTATGAGAAAGTAGGCCAACCAAATAAGAAAGTTATGCACTATAGAAATGTGTTGCCACAAGATGTCGTGTTTAATTGGGATGATATAGGAAGTTTTCATATAGATCAGTATATACTCATGCATTCAGTTATATATAGAACAGAACTTTTGCAGGTTATCCAATTACACCTACCAAAGCATACATTTTATGTAGATAATATATATGTATATAAGCCACTGCCACATGTGAATAGTATGTATTATTTAGATGTAGATTTCTATAGATACTTCATAGGTCGTGAAGATCAAAGCGTAAATGAAAAGAATATGATAAAACGCATTGATCAACAGATATATGTAACAAAGACCATGATTGAGATGTATCAAATTAAGAATATAATCAGCAAGAATCTTAGAAAATATATGCTTAACTACTTGGCAATTATGATGACAGTTTCATCTATTTTATGCATACGATCCAAAGTAGACCAAAATCTTGTAAAGAAGAAAGAGTTGTGGATATTTCTTAAAAAGCGTGATTTGAAAAGTTATATTAGAATTAGATTTGGGATATTAGGACAAACTATGAATATCCCCGGCAAATCAGGAAGAAAAATTTCCAGCTTAGTTTATAGTGTTGTCAGAAGAATTATAGGATTTAATTAAAATTTCATATGACTTATGTGACTTTTAGGAGTATGATTATAGTGTAAGACAAATGAATACATATGAAAGGGGTAATTATATGGCTGTAATACATATTAATAAAGACAACTTTGAAAAAGAAGTTCTTAAATCTGAGGTCCCTGTATTAGTTGATTTCTGGGCAACATGGTGTGGCCCTTGTCAGATGGTTGGACCAATAATAGAAGAGTTGGGTGAAGAAGTTAAAGACAAGAAAATATGCAAAGTTGATGTTGATGCAAACCAGGAGATAGCAAGAGAATTCAAGGTTATGTCTATTCCGACAATTGCAGTATTTAAAAATGGTCAGATAGAAAAACGCGAAGTAGGCGCTAAATCAAAAGAACAAATACTAGAAATGCTTAAATAGAATTAAATGACAGACTGGTCGGGTAAGAACGTTTATCCGATCAGTTTTTGCGAAG
>JBKEBP010000046.1:0-3603 GCA_047973235.1 Suipraeoptans sp.
GGAATGACATAGATACAATAAGCTACTCTATAAAAAAATGAAAAAGTAAGAAAAAGCGAGTTAACAAGAGATAAACTAAGATAATTATGGGAGGTAGAGGATTGTGGTTTAAAAAAAAGAGCATCAGGAAGCAGCTTAAGTTAATCGTAGGATTGACAAGCATGATATTTCTGATGCTGTGCATTTTTATAAATATGTCCATAAAGGAGCTTGTTTATCTGAATACTGATGAACATACTAAGGTAACTGCAATAAAATTAAAAGATCAGATAGAATTAACCTATGATAAGATGAAGACATTTTCTATGAGCCTTCGTGAGGATGAAGACATACAGAAATTAATGGTAAGCTCCATGGCAGAAAAGACAATCTATATCCAAAATGTAACCGAGAAACTAACACAGTATAAGATTTTAGAACCAACGATAGAGGATATTTCATTAGTTAATGATGAAGTGCATTATTCGACTATTTACGGATATAAGAAACTTGATGAGTTGCGTTATAAGATGCAAGGCTCATCATTCGCCTGGATTGGTGTTTACCCACATGAATTCAGAGATTCTAAAAGTAAACCGGACATGTTTGTTTATGGCGGAGATATTATGTATGAAGGTAAGAATGTCGGAACACTCATTATTTCAATAAAATTTGATTTTTTACAGGTAGAGGGAGAAAGCCAACTGAGCTCTTATTATATGCTGGCAAATGAAAAAGAAGCAATGGTATCTTTAAACAGTCCCCAAGATGTTGCAGAGGAGGTGTATACCAAGTGGAGGGAAAATCCTGAAAAAAATGATATGAAAGAGCCACCTTTCTATATACATGCTTACTATTTTGAGGCAATGGATTGTTATTTAATAAGTGCTTTAGATACCAGAAAGGTAAATATAGGCCTTGAACAAATAGGAAGACTTGTCTGGATGTGCGTCATACTTTTGCTACTATTTTTCGGATTCTTTTTAACTATTATTAATAAAGGGCTTGTAAAACCCTTGGATAAATTTGATAAAGTCATAAAAAACATTAGAGCCTCGGGTCAAAGGAGTTTGAAAGGGAAGTTGGATTTGGACGGGTGCTCGGAAATAGAGGCAATAGGGAATGAATTCAGCGGGATGCTGGTAGATATCCAGAAAATGAATAAAAAAATATTTGAAACGGCTACAGATTTATACGAAATGGAGGTTCAGAAAAAGGAAGCAGAACTGGCATATTTACGCGGTCAGATAAATCCGCATTTCCTATATAATACATTAGAGGTCATAAGGCAGATGGCGTTGGTAAAAGAGGCACCAGAAATAGCAACAATGGTTGTCGATATGGGAAAGATATTCCGGTATAGCACAAAAGGAGAACCGACAGTTAAATTGGAAGAAGAAATATCGATCATAAAGTCTTATATACGAATCCAGCAAATGAGATTTCATGATAAGATTCAGGTATATTACTTTATTCCGGAAGAGGTACTTTCTGTTACTGTCATAAAAATGCTAATACAGCCAGCTATTGAAAATGCAATATTTCATGGACTAGAGTCTATAAACCGGCAAGGCAGTCTCTTTATAGGTGCTAGAATTGAGGGTGAAAATCTGATTATTACAATCAAAGATGACGGAATTGGGATTCAGCAGGAAAAATTACAGGAAATAAAAAAGGCTTTAAAAGAAGAAAAAACTGATACGAGTAAATATGTCGGAGTACTGAATACTAACGCCAGGATACGGCTGTATTACGGTCCCCAATATGGTTTAAGTATTGACAGCTGTAAAGAGGATGGGACAACAGTTACTATAACTCTAAAAGCCGAATAGAAAATGGAGGAATTAACATGTTTCAGGTATTAATTGCAGACGATGAATTAGCGGTAATTCACTCACTAAAGGAGTCAATTAAGTGGGAAGAGTTTGGTCTACGATTGGCCGGAACTGCCATGAATGGATATGAAGCAATTGGAATTGCGGAAAGTAAAGCGATAGACATTGCTATCTTAGACATAAGGATGCCTGGGGTAAATGGACTTGAATTGTGTGGGATATTGAAAAAGAAAAATACGGAAATTCAAATAATCATTATCAGTGGATATGCTGAGTTTGACTATGCCCAAAAGGCAATTGGTTTTGGAGTCCTTGGGTATTGTCTGAAACCCCTTGAATATTCTGAAATCTCAAAATATTTGCTGAAGGCAGTACATAATCTGTCTAAAGATAACAAGACAGGTTATGAAGATATCTTGGAACTCTTAGAAGATGATGATTTGGAAACGGTTAATTATGTACTTACGAGTTATGGATTCCAAACAGACAAGCATTATGTTGCTGTAAGTTCAGGGGATAGTCCGGTACCCTTATCCGGTGGAGACGGTATTGTAATTTGGCTCGGTAGAGGACTTTGGGGATATATTTTGAAGTACAATTTTTTTTCACAACATGAAAAGGAATTTGTTTTATCCGAGGAGAATTATGGTTTGGGTTATATGAATGAGATTATCAAGGATAGGGATATTTTTCAAACACTGGAGCATTGTTCAGCAATGGCCTACCAGTATTTTGTCAATCCAAAATGCAAGGTATATACTCATCTGTATCAGGGGAAAGCAAATGTATGGCTGGATGATATTCAGAAGTATATCAGTAAAAATAAGTGGGATATTATATGTGCAAAATTAATAGAACTAAAAAATAGGCATCTGTCAGATTTTACAGTGAGAAGTTCCTTGAAACTATGCAACATGATTTATACCAGTGAGTTTTTTCGGAATGATACAGAGGATTATTATGTATATGGATTAAAACAACTTGTAATGGAATATGGTTCCTTAAGCCGGATGATAGATGAAATATGTGAATCCATTTATGACATAAGAAATAATGTTGAATGTGAAGCAGCTTTTAGTAATACCTCTTTTTTAAAACTTATAAAATATGTAGATCAGAATTATAAGGAAAATATAACATTAACATCAGTGGCGCAGGCACTGCATATAAATCCTAATTATTTAAGCCAGCTCTTTAAAAAAGAGGCAGGTATAACCTTTGTACACTATATTACCCAAAAAAGGTTAGAGGATGCCAAAAAGCTTCTGACATCGACTAATAAGACTGTAACTGATATTGCAGTTGAGGTTGGCTTCAACGATTATTTCTATTTTCTAAAAACCTTTAAGAAAGTAATTGGCGTAACCCCAAGTCAATATAGACTAAGTGAATAATTATGCAGATGAGACGCTGCATTTTAATGTTGAAAATAGAAGAAGCTGTCTGGTTTTCTTGTAATGCACCATAAAGGCGGTGTGTGAAGCAAACCCAGACAGCTTTTCTGCTTTTATATTCTGTTTTGAGGTACTTCTTTTATGTCTTTTTTTTAGAAAAAACTACTGTAATTTTTGCATAATAAAAGAAAAATGAAAATTATTTAGGTATAAGTCGGAGATTTTATACATTTCCATGTCAGATAAATTTCAGTATACTTGAGTATGTTATTGGAAGGAGCATTCCTGTTAAGTAACAAATAACAGATTTGCAAAAAATGAGCGTCACCCATAGAATAATGATTGTTAACTGGCAGGTTAGATAATCATCGTTCAAAAGGAGACACTCACAAAAG
>JBKEBP010000051.1:0-10552 GCA_047973235.1 Suipraeoptans sp.
CGCAATCAAAAAGAAGAGTCTAATAACTTACAGATAAATATAGGATTATTGCTGATGCAGGAAGAATCCAGGCGCAAGAACATTGAACAACTCAAACAACAAGAACAAGAGGCAAAGCAAAACTACGAACAAGCCGAAGCACAAAAGCAGCAAAAGGAAAGCGAATTACATCAAACAGAACAGACTCTTAGTAAAACTAAGGGCGAATTGAAAACCGAGAAACTCAAAAATACGGCTGCCGATGTAGGCTCTACTATTATGGATGGTATTGGATCAATGATAGGCTCGTCCAAAGTGAAACGGCAACAACAGGAGATAGAGAACCTTAAAGAAGAAAAGGAAAATCTAATCCAAGAAGTAAAAACGCTGAAACAGGATATGCAGACCAAGCAAAAGGAACATGAGACTACATATGATAAACTAAAACAGGAGCTAAAGAAAATCTATGACTTATTTCCAAAGATCAAGGAGTTGCTATGGATTGAAAGGTTGTTGCAGACTATGAAGTTTACAGAAAGTCTTATCAAGAATATATTAGAAATAAAGCCTGTTGTATTCAAAGGGGATGTATATTCTCCGGAATACAAGCGATATTTTAAAACGGAAAGGTCTGTTGCGGAAATCAAGCAACATCCAGAAAAGGTGGATAAATATGAACTGACTATTGACGGAGTCGATGATACGAATTGGTGCAGGAAAAAATACAGGGAATCATTGGAGGCTTTGGGTATAAAACCGAATGAACCTAAAAAAAATCAGGGGCAGAGGAGGTAAATCCGAGAAGAAATCAAATATGAATTGAGAGCTGCCTGAATATTTTATCATTCTGTGCTTAGTAAAACTTCACGATTGTAGCCATTGTCATCAGTCCAAATATAATGACCCAAAAATAACGCATCAAAATAGTATTGGTGATTTCAAGTAGCTTACCAGCCTTACTCTCTGATTCGATACGGAAGGAAGTTACTGTGATGAGTAATAAAAGTAGGTAGCTAAAGAAATAGCAGTATTCAAGATACATAATATCACCCGAAGCGACACTCTCACGCAGGTTGATATGGTCAAATACCAGTACGAAAAACAGCCCTGAGCAACCGATAATATTGTTAAACGCATCGCTATCATTACGTACGAAAAGTATCGCAAACAGCAGTACCAATACGACCAGCAGCGGAATTATTTTACACACAAGACTGTCGAGAAATTTCCTCGTTACGGAAACATTGAATACCAACTCCGGAAAACGGTTAACTCCCCGCATATATGTGTTCCCAAAATTGGTCAGGTAGGACTCAATACTGTATGAATAATAGCTGTTTACAATATCCCATCCGCTGATTGATAAATTGTTATCAATCCCTGGACAAATATCGGGAAAGGTCTGTTTGTATGAATCTAGGTCGGGGACAATCAGGGTATTGTCATCCAAATCAGCCGACCAAAGTGGTAGCCTGAGTTCGCTTGTGCCAAACGGAAATAGCTTACTCGAAAGTTTTTGTGGTATATCTATGTCGAAAGTCCAACGGTATAGTGTTCCGTGATGCCCATCAATAAATATATCAATGCTGTCGGTCAATTCATACGAGTCGACTCTTGCCCCGGGAAATGTGATGCCTTTCTTAGGGTATTCAGATGTGTGATATTTCGAACAGACAGAATTGTCGTTTATAAATTTCTGCCAAAGTATTCCCGAAACCCTTATTTCGTAGGAGTTGTTAAACTGAATGGATTGTACATATATTCCTGTCGGGATTAACTTCATCGGTTCGCCATACAATCCCTGCGCTTGCGTGCTATAGCCATCGGTGAATGTGGTAAGACTGTGGGAATCGACTATTCGTCTTGGATCCCACTTCTCTTTTATACCTTTTTCATCCAATAGTTTTCGCTGACTGGCCTCCAAATGTATTGGCTCAAAAACTGCCTTATCATACTCCTGTTGATCAGACAGGTAGCCATTTACGGGAAAAAAGTTATAAATAACTATGATCGAAATAATTACCCCGAGAAAGACAAATGGAAGAGAATAGTAATATAATTGCGGTAGGTGGAACCGAAAAAAACGATCATTGATAAAAACCAATAAAATGATAAATGTTATTACCAAATAAATGAGCATTCGGATTGCCGATTGCTTCATGGCTTGTCGATACAATGCCGATTCGAGAGAATGCCCGTCATATACAGAAAGCCCTGCCACCCATCCCGTTTCAGCGATTGAAGCCAATATTTCAGTACATTGCTGGACAGTAACTGTATTATTGTGGGTATAGCTTTTCAGTGTCGGATTGTCGCTGAGCAGATTGTTGGCCAGCGTAATAAGGGTAGGATCATTATAATCGTTAGCTAGTTGTGCCAACGATCTGGTTTCATCTACTGGGTGGGCAACAAAGTATGTTTCGGAGTCTATAATATAGGGTAAACCATAGCGGTTGAGCCCCATGCCTTGCAATCTGTCGTACATGTGGGTGGTATTGTAAATCACCATAACGATCCCTGTCTCACCACTATTTGCCCAAAATGGAACACAGCACGCTACGATGCGTTCGCCCATAAGTTCATCCATAATGGGAGAAGTCCACCATGAACACCCTTTGGCAAGAGTCCAGTGCGCATATTCCTTGTATGTTTCATTTCCATGCGGAATATCCATAAACCCTCGTTTGGAAGAATACAGCAATGAGTAGGATCGTTTTGCAGGCGAGTCAATCGTAAAAAAAAGTCCATCTATCGGATACGAATCAACGACTCCAATCATCATATTTTTGATATGTGATTTTGCGAAAGACTGCGAAGTAAGGCTCGAAGTGATGGAATCGGTCAAAAGATGAGCATTTGCAAGTGAAGTACTCAATTGCTCTGCTACAGTATTGAGTTTAGTGCGTGCCTGCTCTTCAAATCTGATATCAAGTGCTTTAGAAAAGAATGTAAACTCTCCAACGAGCAGTGACCAGATAATAAACGTTGTTGCGATATAAACTGCTATTCTGCCTATCCTTTTTTTCATAACCTAAAACAAAAATCCTACGCCTGCTAATACAAATATTTGGTCGGAAACGGAGTTATAAACTAATGTACACGAGGGTTTGATGGAAATGTTTTTAGCCTTTAACTCTTTTGATACACAAACTGCAAGTTTGGTGAGAGAAAAGCTATTGGTTTCGAGCATCTTGTTTTTCCACGGAGTAAGCCCGGCGGAAAAACCGACTTCCATATCTGAAATTTGTTTGCAGTAATTTATTTCAGCATATGAACTGCACCAATTGTCTAAAGATGTGTTCCATGAGAGTATCAATGGTATATGTGCAAAATTATACTCCGCATTAAATTCTAACAGATGCCCTTTGCCGTATCTCGCTTTAACAGCATCACTCCAATAATCAGTTATCCCGATACAGAAATTACTAAAAGAGTAGCTCAAAATAGCATCCACCTCGTACTCATCCTCATGTAATGCGGTCGAACTCCAAATTGTCAGTGCTAAATATCCTTTAGTTGCGATAATGGAGGGCTGGATACTTGCTCCTGCCACGTATGTTCCCCGCCAAATATTTTGATTTACGATGTCTGTTTGGACTTCGAGTTCTTGGGCATAAGCCGCAGTTCTCATAGTAAGGATAAGTATAATGGTTATGTATGGTTTCATGATTTTGAGGGATAAAAAAACCTGCCGAGTTTTAGGCCGACAGGGTTTATTGAATTAACACTAGTTCAACGGCATCAGCACAAAATCTTTGTCCTTGGAGGATTTGTAGGCAATGATATTTAAAAGAGGAATTTCTGTCAAAAATGTAACTTCTTTTGTCGGGTTGCCATAGTGTTTGAGTGCAATAATAGTTGCATCAGCTAAAGTATCTGCATTCAAAAATAATTTAGGCCATATAGGTTTTACAAGTAGGTTATTTGCTATTCCTAAAACGGCTGCAGACCAGTCTTTCTCCTCCAAATTATCAACTGAAATTTGATAAAAAAATCCTTTGTCATATCCTCCACAATCAGTTTTAGGATCTGTGGAAACATAATTAGGTTGTGGTGAGCCTATTATAAGTCTAGATAAATCTAATGGACTTTGAGGTGCAGTACAAAAGTCTAATAAATGTCTACGAGCATTTACGATAGACATTGGTTGTCTTGCATAAAAACCTCTAGCGTTTTGTATGGTATTAGGGTCTCTTGAATCAGTTCTATAAACTATCATAATGGTAATTTTATATATAAATAAATTCGCTACTCTTTCAAGGGATTTTCGCATTCCTCCCACTTTTTCTAAAATCTTATCACTCTGGTAGCCTCATTCTATACCTCCTTCCTTTTTTAATCGTTCATTAAATTCTCTCCCGGAAGATATTTTTCTTCGTTTTCAATTGTTGCTGTAGGGAGCGGTTCAGAGACTATAGCTTGCGATTCTAATTTCATAGCAATTGGTTCGTCTTTGATCCGTTCGGATAACATCTGCCCACTTTTCCCCAATATGTAACCCGATATCCCCGAGAGGATTGCAGCTAATTCGCTACCACCTAACACATCAAGTATTCCAAACAATACGATGGCGATAATGAGCACGAAAATGGTGATAAACTGCAAGCCTGTTTCGCTCAGTAAGTTTCGTGCAAGAGTCTTGTCCGACCGTTTGTACATGATAAAAAAGAATGCACACAACAGTACAGCAATGAGTGCCGAGAATGTCGCACTGACCCAGATCCGGAAGCTCTGCTGTTGAAACTCCGGTGCCAGTGCGGCATTCAAAGCCTGTTCGCATTTAAACACATCAGTTTGCACACCTTCTAAACTCTCCTGTATCTGTGTATAAGTAGCTTGGTTCAAACTGTCTTTGACGATAGCAGCCTGATATTTTTCTTTAATTGTCGGGATGATTGAAGACAGTACAAAGGCTACCGTATACTCGCCATTGTAACGGAAGTTAGGCATGACTGAGTTCAGGCGTATGAGTATCTTCTCTCCAGGATCGCGAGTAACCATATCATCCTCCAGACTTTGCACATAGTCTTCGGCAAACAGGCGGCTGAACGACAGTCCGTAATAATATTCATCTCCTGCCATACGCAACAGACGTTCAATTTCCTTTTTACGGTTCAGGTAGTCGCGTAATTTACGATAATCACTGTGGTCATTTGCATTGGCAAATACTTGTTCAAAGTCCGGAACATAACGTTGCGTTTTGTATAGCTCTACATAGTAGTCCCTTGTGACATTATCGTCGTCACCATTAATGGCCATGGCTATCTGTGACAGACAGACTAAAGAGAACAGTAAACAAAACTTTCTCATCTCCGGTTATTATTAGATTTCTGCCGCTCGTGTACTAATTTTTCCAGATCCACGTATGCCTTGAGGCTGATAAACCGTATTTCTTTGATTAATAGATCATGGCAATTCACTTTTAGAAATACTACTGTAAAGACATTTTTCTCTTTCTTAAAGTCGATAATGGTAATTTTACCTGTATCGTCGGCTAACGTGTAAGTGGTCGAATTACTACTCTTTTCAGTCATTTCAGCATTAAGCCTGATACATAAATTCTGTGCCTGTTGAAATGCCTGATTATTATCCTTTGCAGGAATGTATAGGACGACAGAGTCGCGCGACAGCTGTCCCTGTTTCATCAGGTCATCGGATACGACCTCGTTAATACGTCTGCATGAGTTGTCCGATGTGACTTGTGCACAGGCGGCTCCCATTACCCCGACAGAAATTATCATTGCCAGTAACGCAACTCTAAATGTGGATGTTAATATACTTTTCATGATAGTTGAATTTTATTGTTTAAATTTATGGTAGGCTTCAGCCAATTTTTTGTCATAATTGTTTTGAGCATAGCCAGGCCCATTGTATTGGCGGGCAAATGCTGCCCAATCGAGCTTGCGCAAAGGAGTATCCATACCTGTGTTTTGGAGGAAACTGACGAAAGCCATAAACTGACTGTGTTGACTGCTCTCCATTGCTGCCACATACTCTTCAACCGAGCTATAACCGCACAGTTTGTAGTTGAACCCCATGATCTGGAACATCCCCCACGAGGCTGAGCTCAGTGCAGCCTGCCAATCTATGTCCATGGCACGTTTCAGCCTGTCATGCTCTGCCGCTCCCCCTTTGTAAAATGCCTTTGTCCACTTGGGATACAGTATATCTTCGTTGCCCCGTACATATTTATCGGGGTCGATGCCAAACTTTCGGAGCTGTCCCCAGAAAATATGCCCTTCAAACAGAATGATTGGTCTCCCGTCTGGCAGGAAACCGTTACGTCCTCCCGACTCTACCTGATGCACAGCACGTATAGCAGCTTCTTCCACATTCAGAACCTTGGCAGCTTCGCCAAAATCTATATTCGTAGTCAATGGCTCGGCAGATTGTGTTCCGGTTTCATCGGCTTTGATTTTCGAAGTATTATCCATCAACGCACTCCATGTCGCAGCTCCTACGATTCCATCCGTTGCCAGATTTGATTGTTTTTGGAATTGGCAAACCGATACATGGGTCTGGACTCCGAATATTCCGTCCGTGGAAACCGGATAGCCTTTATCCTTGAGTAGATTTTGGAGCATTGACACCTCTTGTCCTGAGGCTCCTTTACGTAATATTCTCATATTCGGATGGTTTAGATATTATTACTTTCTGAAGACAGAGGCTTTATCTACGCCTTCCTGTGCCGATTGCACCTTATTCAGTGCATCAATGGCTCTTTGAGATGCAGCCTGATTGATTGTCAGTTGCAGATTGCAGCAAGGGCAAGCGATAGCTTTTTCTTTGATTAATTCGGTAACTGAAATAGGAATAAACCCTTTGCATACAGGGCATTCGAAACCTGATGGCTGTTGTCCTTTTTGATTCATCGCTTTTTGGATTTTGTGTTATACATTTTCATTTAAGTCAGGCCGGATATATTCGTCTTCATTATCAGTACTTTCCACTGTCATATTGTTGGCAGAGAGAGATAGTAGATTGGCTAATCCCGATGGCATATCCGCCTGGTGCATAACAACCTTAACTTTCATATTAGCCGTTTGGCTATGATCTTTCTGATTCTTACTGCTCCCGCTTTGAGGTGCAAGCGATGCCCGCATCGAAACAGGACTATCGTCATCCTCATTAATGGATTGTTCATCAAAAGAGTAGGAATCCTCTTTAACCTCGCTCACCGCATCCAGTATTTTGATCTCAAAGTCGAAAACCGCCTCTTTGATCTGCAACAGGGGGATAGGGATAAGGGAGATTACCGGGATCTGCACCGATTTAACAATTCGTCTTCCTCCCTCTGACTGCGTATACTGAAATGTAAATGTGCGCAGTTTGCCTAAGCCCGTTTCACCATCAGTGGTATCTCTTTCGAAAGCCACCTCTCGCAGAAAATCAATGTAACTGCGTGTAGTCATGGCATCCGCATCCAGCGTGGCAATCAGAGGTGCTGATATCAGTTGGCGCAACGCCATTACCTGACTATTGAGTTTATTTCTCTTATCTTTACTTGTTTCCATAGCTGATTATTTTACAAGATTGTGGGAATGATACAGTCGATGATCTCTCCGTCATTTTCCGTAGTGCTGATTTGATAGTTACGCAGATTGACGCGGAAGTTTAGCTTATGTATTTTTTCGGGCGAAATTTCCGACAGAGATTCCGTGTCGAGTACAATATCCAATACTTCTTCTTCGTTTTTTTCTTTGAAGCAGACGTCCTTGCAGTTATGTTCGACAATAGTTTCAACGTAGGTGCTGCACGCCTGACGAACCTTGTCGGCAAACTCGCGGGTAAGATTCGATGATATTTTCAGCTCCCGATGCGAAAAGAAGTTGCTCTCAATAACCTCCATCGCTATCTCGAATATCGCGGGAAAGTACAGATAGCCTTCTTCATCCAATTCATTCGTCCCTTTTTTGAGCAGTGTGGCCTTTAACTTCTTTGACAGAAAGTCACGAAAACTGCCTTTGAGTTGCTGCTCTTTTTCTTTTAGCCGACGGTAACCTGTGGTATCTTTACCCGCAAAATTCTCTCCCGTGTATATGGCAGTGGTTATCACGGTCTCGGCAATCGAAACGGCCAATTGATTGAAAAACTGTACCAGCTTTGGGTAGTTCACCTCACTTGTCTGTTCGGGTGCCTCCGAAGGCTGAACGGCAAATTTCAGTTCAAAGTCAAGCTCATCGGCTGCGGCATTGGGAATCATAAAATAGCGCAGCATATCGTTTTCGGCATATTCTTTCCCCAATTGTGCCGCATACACATTCGCTTGATGCTGAGCTTGAGTAAATTCGCGCAGGATACTCCCCACAATATTTTTTATTCGTGGCATAGCTTGTTGATTTTAATAATTGATAAAAAAGATCCCCCTGCATAATCCAACGATGCATTTATACAGGGGAACTTTTCAGGGTGTTACTTTGCTTCGCCCGTTTTTTTCGGAACAGTCACTGTACGAGACACCTCACCTGCTGTAACGGTGATTAGCTTATCATCGGTTCCGGCCTCAATAGTGAATACTGCGTTGCGTTCTTCAACAACTACTCTCTCTTTTTCATCAATTTCAACGTCATCTACTTTTATGTTGATAAGTTTTGGAGAGAACAGCCCATCGCCGTTGATATAGGTTGCAACAAGTTTCAGCTTGCCATCTTCTTCATAGACGTTTGCTGCCAGTTCTCCCTTCGGCTGATTGACAGACAGACTGTTGTTCAAAATATCGAGCACGCGAGCCAAACCGGCAGGCATACTATCCTGACCTGCTTTGACTGCAATGTCGAGCGTATACTCAACACTGTACTTCGAATCCTGTGTGGCTTTAGAGTCTTTTTTACTTGAATAAGAAGCTTCGGCCTCGAAATTGACCGCGAACCCGAAGATTTTACCTCCGCCGCTTGCTTTTGCCTTGCCCCCTACTTCCTCGTGGTCGGAGACTTCGTTGTGGGTGCTCGACTCAGCATTGATCTTAGCCTTGAAAGCGATGTCTATAGTATTGATTGCGATGTACGGAATAGGAACAATTGTGAGCAGAGGCACATTGAGTCGCGCCATTTTTCCGTTCTGAAGAAAATCGAACGATACGTTTACTGCTGTCTTTTGCCCATTTTCATCGGTATTAAGACCAACATTTTGAATAAACTCCCACGACGTTTTAGCCGCCATTGTTTGTGCTTCAATTGCCGCTTTTAAAGGAGCACCAATGATGGCAGCAAATGGGATGCCTTGCAGTGCATTGGTTGCAACCTGCGACGGAGTGGTGTCGATTGACATTTGTTTTGCCATAATTATCATTTTTTTAAGTAAAAAATTATTGTAGATCTACGGCGTAAAACTATAGAATTGCTCATCGCATTGAAAAACCGTTTTCCCAATAGCTCGTTTGAGTTTCCGAAGCAGATAGCTAAAAGGTGAACTTTTGACTCTTAGACCCCACAAAACAAAAATACCGGAGCATTCTGCTTCGGTACTCTTTACTAATAGACAGCCTACTGCCATTCGCCATGACTGCCATATTGCCCACAAGAGCATCTACGTGTTGGAGATTGATGATAAAGCTGCGATGTATACGAATGAAGTTGGCAAGCCGGAGATATTTACCCACTTCAGACATAGGCACAGAAACCAGCATCATGGGCAAGCTTGTCAGGTGGATTTCACAGTAGCTGCGTGAGGCTTTGAGATGTGTAATTGTGTTGATGTCAATTTTCTTGAATCCGAAGTCTTGCCAAATAAAAAGATAGTTGCTATTGCTGTAGGGAGACGAGTCGTTGGAGAACACTTCTGATTGGGAATTGTGTCGGTTATGGAAGGTAAGCCATTGGATGGCAGAAGCTATTACTTCGTTGCACTTATGCAGGTAGATATGAATGGAAGTGTTTTTTCCCCAGACTCTGAGTGACAACGAGTGTAAGTTGATGCAACTCTAAGCGGGTATAATCTAATGTAAAATAAGCGGGAATGTCTCTCTGTTCACAAGTACAAATCTCGACGACTGCATGAGCGAAGTCGTCATATATCGTTTTGAGTACTGCTTCGTTAGATTTCAAGGCTTCTCCTGTGCTCAGCTGGCGAAACATCGCCGTTTCTGTTAATTGTTTCATAATTTTATTGTTAAGTAATTTATAATAAGATCCACCCTCTATTTTTTCGAAAGGTGGATCCCTGATTTTGTTTTTAAAAAGTTAACACAGCACGCACACAATATGAATTGATCTTAGTATCTATCCATGTACCGCCGTTTTCAAAGTGTATGCTGTTTGCCAGACTGCTGACCTCCGTAGAGGTCCAATACCAATATTCAGACAAACTGTTTGAACCGGAAAAAGTAGATAATTTTCCGTTTACAGCAGATTTTGCATTGTATAACATCAATAACTCATCCTTGGCAGGCAGATACCATACACCTACGGCATTAGGGTTTTGGTAGTCTTCACTGATACTATTCAGACTGTGTACCCATGCAAATGCAGGATAGTTTGTAAAATTATTCGTCAAAGTATATATCGTTTGCATATTTACAAGACCATTAGAGGCATCGCCTGCACCGGTAATAGCATTGGTATTCGCCCACCTTGTA
>JBKEBP010000059.1:0-11449 GCA_047973235.1 Suipraeoptans sp.
ATACTTTGTGCAATAGCGCAATATAGCGCAACGATATAAATCAAAAAGATTGACATAAAAAATCCCCGAGCTATCGGGGCTAGAGCTATCTATTATTTAAACTAACTGCAAAACAACGGAATTTTCATATTTGAAAAGAGAATTTTCTTGACAATCGAAACTCTTATGGTAGAATATTTAGATATATAACAAATAAAAGCAAGGATCACGTTAGTAGTGCATTATATCGCGTTTAGAGAGAGAAAACTATAAGCTGAAAGTTTTCTTACGAAAGTATAGTGTGTCGAAATTCCCGTGTGAGCTGTATCTTTGAATTGAAAGACCTTCATATTAGGAGATATCGTATGATGTACGTTACACATAACTTAAGTGTCTGCATTTAATTATGTAGGAATTAGGGTGGTACCGCGAGTATACTAATGCCTCGTCCCTTTTATAGGGATGGGGCATATTTATGTTTATTTAAGGTGTTTGTATGAAGTAAAACACATCCCATATAACTTCAAAGGAGGAAATTATAAAATGAAAGAAAAACTGAGTAAAATTAAACAAGAAGCTATCAAATTAGTAGAAGAAGCAACAAAGCCGGAAGCTTTAAATGAAGTGCGCATTAAGTTTCTTGGAAAAAAGGGAGAACTTACATCTGTTCTAAAAGGAATGAAAGATGTTGCAAAAGAAGAGAGGCCAAAAGTTGGTCAAATGGTTAACGATACCAGAGAAGTGATTGAAGAGGCATTAGATAGTGCAAAGTCCAAAATGGACAATGCAATAAGAGAAGTAAAAATGAAACAGGAAGTAATTGATGTTACATTGCCTTCCAAGAAAAACATGATTGGACATAAACATCCGAATACAATTGCCCTAGAAGAAGTAGAAAGAATATTTATTGGTATGGGCTATGAAGTAGTAGAAGGCCCCGAAGTAGAATACGATTTATACAATTTCGAGAAATTAAATATTCCGGCAGATCACCCGGCAAAAGATGAACAAGATACATTCTTCGTGAATAAGGACATTGTGCTAAGAACACAGACATCACCGGTTCAAGCAAGGGTAATGGAACAGGGAAAATTGCCAATTAGAATGATTGCTCCGGGAAGGGTTTTTCGTTCAGATGATGTAGATGCAACTCATTCCCCTTCATTTCATCAAATAGAAGGACTCGTTGTTGATAAAAATGTCACTTTTGCTGATTTAAAAGGAACACTTGAAGTTTTTGCAAAGTAATTATTTGGTGAAAATACAAGAACGAAGTTTAGACCACATCATTTTCAATTTACAGAACCTAGTGCTGAAGTTGATGTATCCTGCTTTAAATGTGGAGGAAAAGGGTGTCGTTTCTGTAAGGGCTCAGGTTGGATAGAGATTCTAGGCTGTGGAATGGTTCATCCTCATGTACTTGAAATGTGTGGAATTGATCCAAATGAATATTCGGGATTTGCCTTTGGAGTAGGACTCGAACGTATAGCACTTCTGAAATATGAGATAGATGACATGCGTTTATTGTACGAGAATGACATACGTTTTTTAAACCAGTTTTAACAGAATGAATAGAGGAGAATAGAATAAATGAATACATCATTATCATGGATAAAAGCGTATGTGCCGGATTTGAATTGTACAGCGCAGGAATACACAGATGCAATGACACTTTCAGGAACCAAGGTAGAAGGCTATGAAGAGCTTGATGCCGATCTAAAGGATATAGTCATTGGAAAGATAGAAAAAATTGAAAGTCATCCTGATGCAGACAAATTAGTAGTTTGTCAGGTAAATGTTGGGACAGAAACTATTCAGATAGTAACAGGCGCAACTAATGTTAATGAAGGTGACATAGTCCCGGTAGTAAGAGTAGGTGGACGAGTTGCAGGAGGACATGAACCTGGATCTAAGGTGCCGGGTGGTATTAAAATAAGTAAAGGAAAATTAAGAGGTGTAGAAAGTTTTGGTATGATGTGTTCTATTGAAGAACTTGGATCTACCAGTGAAATGTATCCTGAGGCACCGGAAGATGGAATATACATATTTCCACAAGACGCTCCGGTAGGCGAAAGTGCAATATCGTACCTTGGTTTTGACGATTCAGTTTATGAATTTGAAGTAACATCAAATAGAGTTGATTGCTATAGCATCATTGGGCTGGCAAGAGAAAGTGCTGCTACATTTAACAAACAATTCAATCCTCCTAAAGTAAAGGAAACAGGAAACAGCGAGGATACTAGTGATTATATTAAAGTAACAATTAATGACGATGATTTATGTCCCAGATATTGTGCCAGAGTAGTAAAAAATATTAAAATTGGACCATCACCGAAGTGGATGAGAAGACGACTTGCGTCTGTTGGAATAAGGCCAATTAATAATCTCGTTGATATTACTAATTATGTTATGGAAGAATACGGACAACCTATGCATGCGTATAATCTTGATACTATAGCAGGCAAAGAAATAATAGTTAGAAGAGCACACGATGGAGAAACATTTACCACACTAGACGGTCAGGACAGAGCATTAGACTCATCCATTTTAATGATTTGTGATGGAGAAAAATCAGTTGGAATAGCAGGTATCATGGGTGGAGAAAACTCAATGATAACAGATGATGTTCAAACGGTTTTATTTGAGGCAGCTTGCTTTGACGGTACTAATATTCGTAAATCAAGTAAGAAGGTAGGACTACGTACAGAAGCATCCGGAAAATTTGAGAAGGGTCTGGATCCTAATAATGCCATAGATGCAATTAATAGAGCGTGTCAGTTGGTTGAAGAGTTTGAAATGGGTGAAGTGGTTGGTGGCATAGTAGATGTGTATAAGGAAGAGCGAGAAGTTGTACGCGTGCCATTTAATTATTCAGACATTAATACACTACTTGGAACTAACATTCCTGAAAAAGAAATGATAGATATTTTTAACAGCATTGATTTAGTTTACGATGAAAAAAATAAGGAAGTAGTAGTACCGACATTCAGACAAGATATTGAGAGAATGGCTGATCTAGCTGAAGAAGTAGCCAGGTTCTATGGGTATGATAAGATACCGACTACACTACCTAGTGGTGAATCAACTATGGGTAAACTATCATTCAAATTACGAATTGAAGAGATAGCCAGAAATACTGCGGAGTTTTGTGGATTCTCACAGGGAATGTGTTATTCCTTTGAAAGCCCGAAGGTTTATGATAAACTAAGGGTGCCGAATGATTCAAAACTTCGAGAAAGAGTTGAGATATCGAATCCATTGGGTGAGGATTATAGTATAATGAGAACTATATCACTTAATGGAATGCTCACTTCTCTTGCTACAAACTATAATAGAAGAAACAAAGATGTAAGGTTGTATGAACTTGGTAATATATATATACCTAAGGAATTACCGATTACACAACTTCCGGAAGAAAGAATGCAATTTACTCTTGGGATGTATGGAATGGGCGATTTCTTCAGCCTAAAAGGCATAGTTGAAGAATTCCTTGAAAAAGTAGGTATGACAAAAAGGGAAGTATATGACCCTAATTCAAATAGAACGTATTTACATCCGGGAAGACAAGCTAATATAGTATATGATGGAGTAGTAATTGGATATTTAGGAGAGGTGCATCCGGAAGTTGCTGATACGTATGGAATAGGTGACAGAGCATATGTTGCAGTCATTGACATGCCGGAGATTGAAAAAAGAGCTACTTTTGATAAAAAATATGTTGGAATAGCGAAATATCCGGCGGTAACCAGAGATATCAGTATGGTGGTTAAAAAAGAAATTCTCGCAGGTCAAATCGAGGAAATAATTGAAAATAAGGGTGGTGCATATCTGGAAAGCTATAAATTGTTTGACATTTATGAAGGAAGTCAAATAGAAGAAGACCATAAATCAATGGCCTATTCAATAGTATTTAGAGCAAAAGATAAAACGTTAGAAGAAAAAGATGTTACGGAGGCAATGGAACGAATTCTCAAAGCTTTAGAACGGATGGGGATAGAGCTAAGAAAATAAGAAAGGAAAAAGAATGAAAAAGAAACAGATTATAGCACTTATTGTCACAGCAGTAGTATTTATTGTTGTAGGTGCATCAAGTGTTTTGACAAATACTTGGTCAAAAAATATTTTAAGTAACTCGACGACTGAATTACTTACCGGAGGAATGCAGTTCACGGCACCAACAAGTGACTATATTGCAGTAGTTAATGTAGTCGGAACGATACAAGAGCAAACAGATAGTAGTAGCCTACTGTCATCAACAGAGGGCTATATGCATACTTCCACAATGGAGTATATTGACCGATTGATGGACGACAGTAATAATAAAGGAATTTTATTATATGTTGATTCTCCGGGAGGAACGGTTTACGAGTCTGAGGAGTTGTACGATAAGTTAATGGAGTATAAGGACAAAACAGAACGACCGATTTGGGATTATATGGCACATTATGCAGCATCAGGCGGATATATGACTTCAGTAACAGCTGACAAAATATATGCAAATAAAAATACTACAACAGGATCTATTGGAGTAATCATGTCAGGATATGATATGACAGGCTTATATGAAAAGCTTGGAATGAAGTATTTCTCTATTACAAGTGGGGAATTCAAAGATAGTACGCAAATGACTGATGATCAAATCGCTATATATCAAGACCAGGTAGATGAAATGTACCAAAATTTTGTAGATAAGATTTCTAAAGGACGAGATATGTCAGACGCTGATGTCAAGAAACTGGCAGATGGAAGGACATATACAGCAACACAAGCTGTAGAGAATGGTTTGATTGATGGAATTAGTACTTTAGATAAAGTTAAAGATGAGATGGGTAAGAAACTGGGAACAGATACTTTTTATGAGCCAAGTATGAGCTCTTCGGGTTTTTTGTCAGGATTATTATCAGATGTTCAGAAAATAGTCCCAAAATCAGAGGCACAAGTCTTAGTTGAGGAGGCCTCTAAAATAGAAAGCGGGGTGCCAATGTATTATGCAGAACAACTTAAATAATACGAATTACAATAGTGCGCCTATCAATGAAGTGCCGGAGCATCTTATGCCTCACTATGCAGGCTTTTTTGTGAGACTATGGGCTTATATTATTGATTTAGTAATTATTTGGGCCGGTCTTTCGGTTGTTAGACTTATAATGTCGGGAATAATGTCTGCACTAAGTGGGACTCCATTTGAAGGGGGAATTTTATTTCAATATACATTAAAGGATATAGTACTATATGTATTTCAAGTGTTATATTTTATTCTAATGACATATTATACAGGTACAACGCTCGGAAAAAAATTGTTAAATCTTCAAGTTGTAAATGAAGATGGCTCTGACAAACTAAAACTTATGGATGTTTTATTTAGAGAAACGATTGGAAGATTTGTTTGTAATATCACTATGTGCATAGGCTATATTATAGTTGGTGTCGATAAGGAAAACAGAGGCTTTCATGATATGATTGCTGATACAAGAGTGGTGTATGGTAAGAGGATAAAAATTTACCCGGTATATGCCTCTCAAAAGAAACCACCATATAACCCTAAGCCAAATTATAATCATGCTAACAATCAACCACCTCAGAATCAACCACCTCAGAATTCGTCGCCATATGATGCGCCAATTCAAAATAATCAGACACCACCGGAGGGGGACAAATGAAACGTCAGGATTTTTATTATGACTTACCGGAGGAGTTAATAGCCCAGGATCCATTAGAGGATCGCTCCGCGTCACGACTACTTGTGCTGAATAAAGTGACGGGAGAGGTAAAACATAGACATTTCAAGGATATAAAAGAATATCTTAATCCCGGAGATTGCCTTGTCGTAAATAATACTAAAGTAATACCGGCAAGACTAATAGGCAGTAAAGAAGGTACCGAGGCAAAGATAGAAATTCTATTACTAAAGCGTAAGGAGAACAATGTCTGGGAAACACTGGTTAAGCCGGGGAAAAAAGCTAAGATTGGAACGAGAATAAGCTTTGGTGATGGAATACTTGTAGGAGAAGTTATTGATATTGTAGAAGAGGGGAATCGATTAATAAAGTTTGAATTTGAAGGTATATTTGAAGAGATACTGGATAAATTAGGAGAAATGCCTCTGCCCCCATATATAACGCATCAACTCAAAGACAAAAACAGGTATCAGACAGTATATGCTAAGTACAGCGGATCGGCAGCAGCGCCAACGGCCGGGCTTCATTTTACGCCGGAACTTCTCGATGAAGTTCGTAGAATGGGAGTTGAGATTGCGGAGGTTACATTACATGTTGGTCTTGGTACATTTAGACCGGTTAAGGAAGATGATATACTAGCGCATCATATGCACTCGGAGTTTTACAAGATAGATAACGAAGCGGCAGAAAAAATAAATAAAGCCAAAGATAGTGGCAATAGGATTATATGCGTTGGAACTACAAGCTGCAGGACGATAGAAGCGGCAGCAGGTGAAGATGGTAGGTTAAAGGAATGTAGTGGTTGGACGGAAATATTCATATATCCGGGATATCGGTTTAAGATTCTGGATGGTCTTATAACTAATTTCCACTTACCGGAGTCGACACTAATTATGTTGGTATCAGCCCTAGCCGGCAGAGAACATGTACTAAAAGCTTATGAGGAAGCAGTTAAAGAGGAATACAGATTCTTCTCATTTGGCGATGCATGTCTAATATTATAGCAAAAAATAGAGCCGAGTAATTACTCGGCTCTATCTATGCTCTCGAAGAAATTAGGAAATGAAACATCTACACATTCACTATCCAGTATAGTTGTTTCACCACTAGCAACCAGTCCGGCTATAGTAAATGCCATTGCTATTCGGTGGTCAAGCTTTGAGTCTATTTTTGCACCGACTAGTGGTTTGTTATTACCTTCTATAATTAGTCCATCATCTGTTGGGATGATATTAGCTCCCATTTCTTTCAAATTCGTTGTTATAGTACTTATCCTATCTGTTTCCTTGACACGTAGTTCACCTGCATCTTTTATAACGGTGGTTCCGGATGCACACGCAGCCATAACAGCTATGATAGGTATCTCATCGATTAAAGTAGGAATAATTGGCCCACTAATAGTAGTGGATTTCAGTTCGGATGACCTTACGAGAATGTCAGCCATAGGTTCTCCGGCTGATTTCTTTTTATTTAACAAGCTTATATTACCACCCATCGCTTGTACTACTTGTAGGAAACCTGAACGTGTATCATTTATGCCTACATCTTTTACTAACAACTCGCTGCCCGGTATTAAGAGTGCAGCTGCGATAAAGTAAGCAGCAGAAGATATATCACCCGGCACATATATATCCCGTGCCATCAAATCTTCACAGGGGAGTATATGTGCTGTGGCACTTCCGTCTTTTTCGACTTCCGATATTACATCACAACCAAATGATTTTAGCATTATCTCAGTATGATTTCTTGACAGTATTGGTTCTGTTACGGAAGTTTTACTATCGGCATATAATCCGGCTAATAAAATAGCTGACTTCACTTGTGCCGAAGCAACGGGGGAGTAGTAATCGATACCACGCAGTCTCCCCGGACTGATTCTAAGTGGTGCACAGTCATCTCCGTTTACGCTTGTGATATTACCACCCATCTCACTTAAAGGGGTAATTATTCTCTTCATAGGACGGCTGGTAAGAGAGTCATCACCGGATAGCATGCTATCGAAATTTTGCCCAACCAAGAGACCGGATAGCAGTCTTGTAGTAGTACCACTATTGCCCACGTCAAGAACATTTGATGGTTGCCTAAGACCTCTTAGACCACAACCTTGAACTATTATTTTACGATCTTTTTTCGATATTTCCACACCCATTTCTTTAAAGCAGTTAATAGTTGCCAGACAATCAGCGCCCATCAAAAAGTGAGAGATGGTAGTGGTTCCTCTTGCGATTGCGCCAAGCATTATGCTTCTGTGTGAAATGGATTTGTCTCCGGGTATAGTAACCGTACCCTTTATACTTTTACCTTGTTTTATAACCTTAATACTCATATACAACATACCTATGTTTCTGCAGTAAATCGACTGCTGCTTTTGATGATTTCCCCTCATAAAATTCGATTCTAAGTACACCTTCCTCGAATTCACGATTATGTACGATACCTATATTCTTTAGGTTTATTTTATTCTCGGCCAAGATATTAGCAATTGATGCAATCCCACCGGTTTCATCTATTATATCACAATAAATAGCATAGTATTTTTTAATTGCACCAATGGTGCCGTCTCCAACAGAGTTTCGGTAATCCCTTGCTTCTTCAAAGAGTCTATAAATCTCCGAGTTGTTTTTATTTTTTATAAGGTCTCTTGTACTGCAGAGTGAAGATATATAATCATCTAGGATGGATGTTATATATTCACTGTTTTGGAGGCAAATTTGCTGCCACATGGTGGGAGATGAGGAAGCGATTCTGGTAATGTCTCTAAATCCACCGGCAAGAAGCGGCTTCATTACTTCTTCTTTACCATCAGCTTCGGCTACAAAGTCTACTAGGGTAGCCGCTAATATATGTGGAAGATGGCTGATGATACCGGTCACCTTGTCATGCTCAGCATAATCCAGTACATGTGGTAGAGCTTTTATAGTTGTTAATATATCTTTTAAAGTCGCTATACTTGATAGTGCAACTTCCTTAGTTGGTGTGAGTATATAGTAGGCATTCTCAAATAAAGTGTATTTTGAATTGCTATACCCACTTTTTTCAGAGCCGGTCATGGGATGGCCACCTATGAAATGGGAGTTTAGACCCAGTCTCTCGACCTCTTCATGTATAGCACTTTTTACACTTCCGACATCGCTTAAGATACAGTCACCGGTAACATACTCCTGAACTTGTTTCAGGTAAGCGCTATTAAAGGAGACGGGAGCACATAGAAATATATAGTCACACCCGCTAAAATTATCATCGATACCTTCGCAGGAGACATCTATAGTTTTTTCCATTAGTGCTAAAGCCAGACTTTCTTTATTTTTATCATAGGCGACAATATTACTGCTTCCAAAGTAATGTCGCATGGATTTTGCCAGGGATCCGCCTATTAAACCAAGGCCGATAAATCCGATTTTCAAAGGTTGTTTTATCATTTTGATACATCTCCTATATGTTAAAAAAGTTCGTCTATAATATTGAAATACATTTTTGATAAAAGTGCAAGTCTTTTTCTGTTGTAAAGTGTCAGAATATTTAGTACAATATTATCATAAAATCTTACAAAGAAGAAGGAGGACAGCACTATGAATGTTTACAGAACGGATGAAATAAGAAACGTAGTATTGCTGGGACACGGCGGCAGCGGAAAGACTAGCCTGGTCGAGGCTATGGCCTACGTATCAGGCGCAACTAATCGTATGGGTAAGGTTACTGACAAGAACACAATAAGTGATTTTGACAAAGAAGAGCAGAAAAGAGAGTTTTCTATAGGCACAACATTAGTACCGATAGAGTGGGAAAAAGCTAAGATAAATATCTTGGATACACCCGGATATTTTGATTTTATTGGAGAGGTAGAGGAAGCAGTTAGTGCTGCAGATGCAGCAGTTATAGTAGTATCAGGAAAGGCCGGTGTAGAGGTAGGGACGGAAAAGGCATGGGACTTATGTGATAAGTATAATTTGCCACGTATGATTTATGTTACTGAGATGGACGTTGATGATGCATCTTTTAGAGAAGTAGTGGAAACACTTACTGCAAAATACGGGAAAGTTATCGCACCACATTTTCAACCGATTAGAGAGAACGAGAAGTTGATAGGGTACGTTAATATTATAAAGAATGCAGCTAGAAGATATACAGGTGTTGGAGAAAGAGAGGATATGGATATTCCGGATTATAGTATGGAAAATCTGGAAAAGTATAGAGAAAAGCTTCTCGAAGCAGTTGCTGAAACCTCCGAGGAGTTTATGGAAAGATATTTTGCCGGAGAGGAGTTTTCAGTTGAAGAGATAAGAGCTGCAATGAGAACAGAGGTTATGGGCGGAAGTATAGTTCCTGTTGCTATGGGGTCTAACGTGCAGGCTCAAGGTGTTGCAAATCTTTTGTCTGATATTGTAAGATTTTTCCCTAGTCCTGACAACAGAAGTTGTGCAGGAATAAATAGAAAAACTAACGAGATATATGAAGCGGATTATGATTTTGCTAAGGCAAAGAGTGCTTATGTATTTAAAACAATGGTTGATCCGTTTATAGGTAAATATTCTTTCTTTAAGGTTTGCTCAGGCGTTCTTAAGAACGATGACCTAATGTATAATCCTGATAGTGATACCGAAGAAAAAATCGGAAAAATATATACTATGAACGGCAATAAACCATTAGAGGTAGGGGAGATGTTCGCAGGTGATATTGGTGCAGTTGCTAAGTTAACATCTACGAAAACCGGAGACACGCTTTCGACAAAGAATACGCCTATTTCATTTGCTAGAACAGAGTATTCTAAGCCGTATACGTATATGAAGTATACGGTAACCAAAAAGGGAGACGAGGACAAGGTTTCGCAAGCACTTCAGAAACTAATGGCGGAAGATGTTACACTTAAGATGATAAATGATTCTGAAAATAGACAGACACTTCTTTATGGAATAGGGGATCAGCATTTGGAAGTTGCATCAAGTAAGTTGCTTGATAGATACAAATGCGAAATTACTCTTGATACACCGAAGGTTGCATTTAGAGAAACCATTAATAAAAAATCCGATGTTGATACGAAGTATAAGAAACAATCAGGCGGACATGGTCAATATGGTCACGTTAAAATGCGTTTTGAACCATCAGGTGATATGGAAGTACCTGTAGTTTTTGAAGAAGAAGTAGTTGGAGGAGCAGTTCCAAAGAATTACTTCCCGGCAGTTGAAAAAGGGCTTGCAGATTCAGTAGTTAAAGGACCTCTGGCAGGATATCCGGTGGTGGGTGTTAAAGCAACACTTTATGATGGTTCATACCATCCGGTAGATTCATCAGAGATGGCATTTAAGACAGCAACCGTACAAGCATTTAAAAAAGGATTTATGGAAGCAAATCCAATACTGCTAGAACCGATTGTTTCTCTTAAAGTAACTGTTACGGATGACAACACGGGAGATGTAATGGGAGATCTTAATAAGAGACGTGGTAGAGTACTAGGTATGAATCCTACTAAAAATGGGTTTACTGAGATAGATGCAGATGTACCAATGACAGAACTCTTTGGGTATGGAACAGTACTTCGATCTATGACAGGTGGAAGAGGAGATTATGCGTATGAGTTTTCACGCTACGAACAAGCACCACACGATATTCAGGAAGCAGAGATTGCAAAAAGAGCAGCTAAGGAAGAGCAATAGTGAAGAAAAGTAAATGATAAGAAAAGGGGCTATCGGGAAATAACCGATTTTGACCTCAAAAATTGAAAATTAGCAAAACCCTGAATAAATCGTGTTTTATCACATGTCGATTTAGTTCAGGGTTTTGTTTTTATGACTTTT
>JBKEBP010000064.1:0-36463 GCA_047973235.1 Suipraeoptans sp.
TGAAAAAAAGTCATAAAAACAAAACCCTGAACTAAATCGACATGTGATAAAACACGATTTATTCAGGGTTTTGCTAATTTTCAATTTTTGAGGTCAAAATCGGTTATTTCCCGATAGCCCCGTTTTCTTTTGTTTTCCACCTTTAATATAGCACAAAAACCCCCATAATTCAAGACTTGTAATACCTACAATATAGGAGTATATTATGATAACTGAGTAGCCATGCATGCTCAAGTCACTAAAATCTTGTCAAGCTTGCTTGTAAAAGAGTTTAGTGGCTTGAGCATATACGGCGTTTAGCCGCAGCGATGATTTGCGCAGCAAATTAGAGCTGGCATGGCGCATGTACCACGTTAGCCGCAGCGATGATTTGCGCAGCAAATTAGAGCTGGCATGACGCATGTACCACGTTAGCCGCAGCGATGATTTGCGCAGCAAAGATTTGCGGAGTAAAGGAGGTTTTGAATGGCTGAAAATTTCTTCGAATTAATGGAAAAAGAAAATCAGAAAAAAGATATTACCGATATTATGACTTTTAACAAAACGACTCAAGTCTTTGGATTAACTCTTACCGAAGAAGACGCTAAAGAACTAGTTGTTTACAAAAACAATACTTTAAAACGTGTTGGACGTGTTGAGATGGGCGAAAGTATACTCAGCAAAATTATATATGTATTCTGCGACTCACAGTATATTAATCAGGATAATTATTTAGATACTATTGAGACTTTGCAAGAACTCTTCTTTACATTTAAAAATGAATCTCTCGATCTGCTTACTGATGATGAACTATTAAAGTTTATGAGAGAACAATTTGAAAATGTGAGTTTTGGTGATCTTACTTGTTTAGGAAGTACATGTTTAGAGCGCTTTGCTGCTGCTATTCGTTCAGGCTACAAAGGCGATATCCATTCTGAAATGAGATGGGACAAAGACCTTTACCTCGCATCTCTATATGATTTACTTTCGTAAAATATATGTCAAATACCAAAGGAGAATAATTTCATGGATTATAATGCTGAAAAATTAATACCTCTTTTACGAGCGCAAACAAATAAATATACTTCCTTTGAAAGTAGTTCTGTATCATATGAAACTGCACAAACGTTGATGAATGGGATAATATATACTCTTGATGAAAATTTCAAAGACTCTGTATTACTTAGTGAACCGGGTAAAGAATATGATTATTCAGTCCTTTTTGAAAAGGGGCAGGAAATAATACAAAACAAGATTATTCGTGCCGGGAAAATATATCATTTAATAATAAATGATTTTGAAGACTTTGGCGTATCAAATTATCATGACACCATCATAAACGGAATCCCTTATTTCTTTTTACACTATGACCATTTATTTAATCCTTCAAGTCATTTACTTACACTTGACTATCCTACACTTTTATCTAGTGACTCAATTGGAATCAATTTAATACTCGAATATCTTGAAAACATTAATCTTGAGAGAAAGTTACTTTTACTTTACCCCAAAGAGGCAATAGTTAATCTACTAAAAGCTACAACGAAGGACTACGAAGAATTATATATGGATAATATCTGCTATCCTATACTCTTTATGACTGTCTTTTGTATGATTGCCGGAAGGCCTATTAACGAATTATCACTGGAACCAAAAGATTATAGAGAGATTGAAGATTACTTTGCAGGCGACAATAAAAAAGGCATCGAGAAAGAATGTGTCAAATTCATCACTTTGCTTTGTACCAAAGCAAAACTAGATGAATCCTACTTTCTTCCCTTTGCCCATGACTTTTCAATCAAGTGGAAAATATACTTGGAAATGTTAACTATTTAGCCTAGATTGCGTATCTTAAAATCTCGACTCGCTTCTCGTTGTTGGTCCTTTTTAGCGATGTCTTGGCGCTTGTCATACAATTTTTTACCCTTTGCAAGGCCTATTTCTATTTTGACTATTGGTCCTTTAAAATATACTTTAAGAGGAACAATCGCAATTCCTTTTTCTTTTGTTTTGCCAATCATTTTATTAATTTCGCTCTTATGTAAAAGAAGCTTCCTTATGCGAAGGGGATCTCTATTAAATATATTTCCCTTTTCATAAGGAGGTATATGCATACCATATACGAATACTTCTCCACCATCAATACGTATAAACGCTTCTTTAATAGAGCAGCTTCCACCTCTTAACGATTTAACTTCCGTTCCATGAAGGGACAAACCCGCTTCAAATGTATCTAGTATAAAATAGTCATGATATGCTTTTTTATTATTCGCTATAAGTTTTCCGTTTGTTTTTGCCATATCAATTTCTCCCTACCCATCAATTAATTTAAAATCAATCGTTCTCATAAACATATCTACGTTAAGTACTTCTATCTCAATACTTTGACCTAATTTGAATACGCTGCCACTAAATTCACCAACCATTTCATATCTATCTTCGTAGTATTCATAATAATCAGCCATGTTCGTTACATGGACGAGACCCTCAACAGTGTTTGGCAATTCTACATATAGTCCCCATTTTGTGATACTTGAAATAACACCTTTAAAACGCTCACCAATATGTTCTTTCATATATTCAGCTTTTTTAAGCTTTATTGTTTCTCTCTCGGCTTCATCTGCACGTCTTTCCATATCGCTGCAATGCTTTGCAACCTCAGGCAATATCTTGTCGTAATGTGCAACTCTCTTTTCATTCATTCTACCTCTTAGGTTATCCTTAATGATTCTGTGAATTTGCAAATCCGGATATCGTCTAATCGGTGACGTAAAATGGGTGTAATATTTTGCTGCTAGTCCAAAATGTCCGGTATTATCGGTAGTGTATTTTGCCTGCTTCATCGAACGAAGAGCAAGTCTACTTATAAGTGTCTCTTCACTTTCACCTTCTACTTTGCTAAGCAATTTTTGAATTTCTTTCGGCTTAATTTCATTCTGTCCGATATGCATAGTATATCCGAAATTATTTATAAATGTAGCCAAACTCTTAATTTTATCAGGCTCCGGAGCCTCATGAGTTCTATAAACAAATGGTATTTCCTGCCAATAATAATCCTCCGCTACTGTTTCATTTGCCATAAGCATAAAATCTTCTATAATCTTTGTTGCTGTGTTGCGTTCATAAGGCTTTATTTGTATTGGCTTTCCACTATCATCAAGAATAATCTTTGTTTCGGGAAAATCAAAATCTATAGACCCACGCTTCTTTCTATTTTTTCTAAGTATATCAGAAAGTTCTTTCATTAGCTCAAACATTGAAACGAATTCACTATACTTTGCAGTTTCGTCTGCATCTTTCTCTGTCACTATTTTGTTTACACTCGTATAACTCATTCTTCTATCGACATTAATGAGTGTCTCTGCAATTTCATGCGCTATTACATTTCCTTTTTCATCAATGGTCATTATACAACTAAGAGATAGTCTATCTTCTCCTTGATTAAGGGAACATATTCCATTTGATAGCTCTACCGGCAGCATTGGAACCACTCTATCGACCGGATATACACTTGTAGCTCTTTCATAGGCTTCATTGTCAAGCGCAGAATTCTCTTGTACATAATTTGTCACGTCAGCTATGTGAACACCTAAAATATAGTTTACACCATCTTTAGATAGTGTAATTGCATCATCTAAATCCTTTGCATCTTCACCATCTATAGTGACGCACTGCAAAGCCCTTAAATCTTTTCTACCTTGCATGTCAGCCTCGGACACAGGACTACTAACTCGATTTGCTTGATTGATAACTTTTTCTTTGAATTCTATTGGGAAATTATATCCTTTTACAATTGAAAGCACATCAACACCGGGATCTCCTGTTTTCCCTAGAATTTCGATAACTTTGCCTTCAGGACTTCTATTAATATCACCATAGTCGGTAATTTCTACAATGACCTTATCATTGTTCTTTGAGCCCATCGACTTTTCTATCGGAACAAATATATCCTTACTAAATTTTCGATTATCCGCTAATACAAAACCGTAATTTTTCTTTACATTTAGCTGAAACATACCAACTACCGTTTTAATACTTCGATTAATTATTTTTACAATTTTTCCTTCTTTGCTTTTGCCGTTTGAATCTCCGGTCAATACTATTTCTACCTCATCTCCGTCAAAAGCGCCATTAGTATCCTTCTCCGGAATAAAAATATCTGCTTTATTCTCATCATCTAAAATTACAAACCCAAAACCTCTTGCATTTGCTCTGTATACTCCTACTATACTATGGCCACGGCCTTTAGCATACTTTCCATTTTTAGTACGGTGTATCTTCCCCTCATCCTCAAGTACATCGAGAACATTTAACAAGTCTTGTTTTTCTTCTTTAGACACACCAAGTAGAACTGCTATTTCCTTTGCTTTCATAGGAACATAGAGCTCATCACTAATTAATGCATATATAATCCTTTTTCTTTTATCAAATCTTTTACTCAATTTTACACCTATACAATCCTTTAATGATAAAATGAGACACCCTTTACAGAGTGCCTCACAAAAATGTTTTCTTAGTTTATATTATTGAAATACCTGTAAGTTTAAAACTGCAGCTAGTACAATAAAGAGTACTGCAAGAATGGCTGTTACTCTTTTTAATGTTCCCTCTGCTGAACGTCCCTTATTCTGACTCCAGAAAGTAGTATCTGATGACATACCGCCAAGACTACCAAGTCCCTGTTGCTTTCCTTCCTGCATAAGTACTAATAATATTAAAGCTATACAATCTATTGCGAACACTACCATTAAAACTATTTTTAAAATTGCCATGTTTATTCCTCCTAAACAACTCCATACTTAAGTATGACTTGCATACCGAATATTATGATAACATAAACCCATACTAATTACAACTGATTTTTGGCTTCTTTTACTCGAAATTCAACCATACGTTTAATCAGTTCATAGGGTATTGGTTTATCATTCTGAAACTGGACAGTTCCCTTTGAATACTTATACTGAACAAGCTCAGATTCGAACTTAGTAATGGCACTTGGAGACGGATGAAATCCAATATGCTTCTTCTCTCCTGCAAAATGCACCAGATTCCCATTTAATGTAAATGTAGCCATCCCCCATGATATCTTTTCTTTTATTTCCGGTGAACATGATAAAATAAGTTCACGTAATTTATTCATGCGCTCTTGTATGGCACTATCAAAAGTTGCAATATATTCAGGAATGGTGTTATATGCAGGCTTAGTGATAGCACGCTCTCTAACTGTTACGTGTATCTTATCACCGGGTTGTTTACCTATTTTAGCTCTAATGTCTTTCCTAATGCCTATTATGTGACATGGCGTTTTCATTTTGACTAATTGTCCATCATACCCTTCACCATCGAAAGTTGCATGCACACTTACTCTACCTTTACCAAACGCTTCCTTAACATCGAAAGGAATCTCTATATATGCGGCATCCATATCCGGATTCTTTATAATAACAGCATCAAATTTATATACTTTAGCATTCTCACTCATAATATTTCACCTCCAAAATTTCAAATTATTTGTTGTAAGTAAAATATACGTGATTTTCCTGATTTTTGCAATAAAAATTGACTTTTTATTTACTCGAGAGTACAATCGACTTGTCACATTATATACTCTTTAAAGGTGAAAATATGATTCAAAAAATAAAGTATTTCCTATTAATGACTGTCGCAGTTGAAATGATGGCTATCGGAATATACTTCTTTAAATTTACTAACAACTTTACATTCGGTGGTATAACCGGGCTTTCGGTTCTTGTAACAAATTTTCTTCGTTTTCAGCAGCTGATTTTAACTTAATAGCAAATATTATATTACTTATTATTGGTGTTATTGTTCTTGGAAAGAAATTTGGAATAACAACTACTTACTGTACACTGCTACTCTCGATTTCGTTATGGATACTCGAAAGAGTCTATCCAATGAATGCTCCGCTTACAAATCAACCACTTTTAGAATTTGTTTTTGCATTAGCATTACCGTCAGTAGGTTCGGCTATTTTATTTAATATTGGTGCATCAAGCGGAGGAACTGATATCGTAGCAATGATCCTTAAAAAGTACACTAGTATAAATATTGGAAAAGCATTGCTTGCTAGTGATTTTTTCATAACTGTAGCCACCTTTTTCGTGTTTGATATTACAACCGGTTTATTCTCTTTCCTCGGACTCTTTATGAGATCTACACTAATTGATACGTTTATTGAAAGTTTGAACTTATCGAAATACTGCACAGTAATCACAAAGAATCCCAGACCTATATGTGAGTTTATAAAAGATGATCTGCATAGAGGGGCAACTGTTGTACTTGCACAAGGTGCATTTTCCGGCAAAGACCAATACATGGTTATGACCGCATTAAATCGTGGGCAAGCAATACGTCTTCGTAATTTCGTTAAAACTCACGATGAAAAGGCCTTTATATTAATGACAAACACTAGCGAAATCATAGGAAAAGGGTTCCACTCCATTTAAGAGTGAAACCCTTTTTATGACACTTACTTTAGCAGCGAAGCTACCTGTTCAACATATTTCTCGCACAACTCTTTAGTCTTAGCCTCTACCATAACTCTGATAACCGGCTCAGTACCACTTTCACGAACAAGAATTCTTCCATCATCACCTAAAACCTTGGTAACTTTATCTATTGCATCTAAGACTGCCGGAGCCTCAAGTGCTTCCTTCTTATCAGCTACACGCACATTTTTAAGTAGTTGTGGGAATATCTCAACATCTCTATGCAGCTCACTAAGAGGCATTTTCTTAGACATCATAACTTCCATAATCATAAGTGAGGTAAGTATACCATCTCCTGTCGTTGCATGCTTACTAAATATAACATGCCCTGACTGTTCACCCCCAAGAGAATAGTCATTATTTACCATACACTCATATACATACTTATCACCTACTGCAGTTTTTTCATAATTTAGTCCCACTTTATCAAAAGCTTTATACAAACCTATATTAGACATAATAGTAGTTACTACAGTATCATTTTTTAAACGTCCTTGTTCTTTCAAATGTTTTCCGCAAATATATAGGGTTAAATCTCCATCTACTATTGTTCCTTTTTCATCCACTGCTATACATCTATCTGCATCGCCGTCGTATGCAAACCCGACATCCAGTTTATTATCCAGAACAAATTTCTGTAGTATTTCAATATGTGTTGAACCGGCGTCTTTATTAATATTAGTTCCATCCGGTGTGTTGTTGATAACAAATGTTTTCGCACCTACTGCATCAAAAACACTCTTCGCTATAGTAAAGGCACTTCCGTTAGCGCAATCAAGTCCTACTTTTACATTTTCAAACGAATGTGCAACAACTGATATCAAGTATCCAATAAATCTATTTCTTCCGGCAATATAATCAACAGTTCTTCCAACTTTCTCTCGCTTTGCAAGTGGTACCTCACCGATAAGTCCATCGATGTAATCTTCGATTTTAGCCTCTACATCCGCCTCCATCTTATGCCCTTTACCGTTAATAATCTTGATACCATTATCATAATACGGATTGTGACTTGCAGATATCATTATTCCGCAATCAAACTCTTCCGTTCTTACTATATATGAAACACTTGGCGTAGTCGTCACATGTAATAAATATGCATCTGCACCCGAAGCAGTAATACCTGCACAAAGCGCATCTTCAAACATATAACTACTTCTTCTGGTATCCTTACCTATTACAATTCTAGCCTTCTTTTCAACACCAAAGTGCCAACCTAAGTATCTACCTATTTTAAACGCATGCTCCACTCTTAGAACTTCGTTTACTTCACCTCTAAATCCGTCTGTACCAAAATATCGTCCCATGTGTATCTCCTTAATTTTAATTAATTAATGATGAAATAGCCTGATACCTGTAAAGGCCATAACCATATCGTATTTATTGCATGCCTCTATAACATTATCGTCTCTTACTGATCCACCGGGTTGAGCTATATATTTAACGCCACTCCTCTTAGCTCTATCAATATTATCTCCAAATGGGAAGAACGCATCAGATCCAAGTACTACATCTGTGAGCTTATCAAGCCACTCACGCTTAGCTTCACTTGTAAATACCTCCGGTTTCACTTCAAAGAAATTCTCCCAGATACCATCCGCTAGTACATCCATATAGTCTTCTCCGATGTACAGATCTATAGAATTATCTCTATCTGCTCTTCTAATATCTTCTTTAAATTTAAGGTCAAGCACCTGTGGACTTTGTCTTAACCACCAATTATCTGCTTTATTTCCGGCAAGTCTAGTACAGTGAATTCGTGACTGCTGACCTGCCCCTATTCCTATTGCTTGACCGTCTTTAACAAAGCAAACGGAGTTAGATTGTGTGTATTTAAGAGTTATTAGCGAAATGGCCATATCTATTTTCGCTTGCTCTGTCAAATTTTTATTCTCAGTAACCACATCCGTAAAGAAGTCTTTATCTATGTTAAGTTCGTTTCTTCCCTGCTTAAACGCAATTCCGTATACTTCTTTTATTTCAGTTTCTTTCGGAGAATAGTTAGTATCCATTTGAACTATATTGTAATTGCCTTTTTTCTTAGCTTTTAATATTTCCAGTGCCTCTGTATCATACCCGGGCGCTATAATTCCATCCGATACTTCTCTCGCAATCATCTTTGCAGTACACACATCACAAATATCCGATAATGCAATAAAGTCTCCAAACGACGACATCCTGTCAGCACCTCTTGCTCTAGCATATGCGCATGCTAAAGGCGACAGTTCTCCCAAATCATCTACCCAATATATCTTAGCTAGTGTATCACTCAACGGAAGTCCTACCGCTGCACCTGCAGGTGAAACGTGTTTAAATGATGTTGCTGCCGGAAGTCTGGTTGCCTTCTTAAGCTCCTTAACCAGCTGCCAGCCGTTAAATGCATCCAAGAAGTTTATATATCCCGGTTTACCATTCAAAACAGTAACCGGAAGTTCACTTCCATCTCTCATATATATCTTTGATGGCTTCTGGTTGGGATTACATCCATACTTTAATTGTATTTCTTTCATTATCGCATCTCCTATTGATTTTTGTTCATTATTTTAGTTTCATACTTTCCTGTTTCCAGATTAATATACCTTACAAATAGTGAGACTTTATTATCCTCATTTAAGTTTTCCCACAGTTGTTTCGTAAATACATTTATATCATTTTCGATTTCAACTTTCTTCGGCTCACCTTCGAAGCTTGGCAGAGGATTTCCATCTTCTTTATATGTATGAATAAAGTGACCTTCTCCTGCCTTTGGATTCTCAAATGCAAAGGTAAATCTCTGAGCACTCTTTGAATCACCATCATTACTCTTTAAAATAGAAAGTGCATAATTACACTCACCTTTTCCGGTATGAACAATTCCCGAAATACGCGGAGTATAATTAGGCTCGTCAGGCTCGAAAGTTCTACATCTAAGCGACTGCTCAAAAGTTTGCTGTACATCCATTCCTTCATATATTGTATCTGTTTGATCTCCATTTGTTACTATGGTCTTATTACCCAGAACTCTCACAGGCGCATAAATTATTAACGAAGGATCTGTAAGCTTCGATTCATCAAAAGCCTTTGTTCTTAGACCCTCTCCATCCTCAACAAATATTCTATTTCTACTATTTTCACTTCTTCCCATGATAAAATATGCTGCTACAGCGAATTTACCATCCGGACTTTTGCCAAGCACAATTCCTCTTCCGGGATAATCATTTCCTTTTAATTCTGTTTCCATTCTTCTGATTTCCATGGACTTGTCTCCTTTTCCTTGTGAATTACACTTTATTATATAAAATTACTAACTGCTTTTCCACTACTTTATGTCTTTAGAATCTAACCTTCTTCCATTGGTATTTTTTCATATCGACCTTTTCATCATCAAACTCAATTCCTTCTTCTTCCAGAAGCTCAATTTGACGATTTTCTCCTCCAAATGCAAAAGCTTTCGAAGGCCTGCCATCATATGTCACTACCCTATGGCATGGTATAACTCCCGGTTGCGGATTGGCATGTAGTGCATACCCTACAACTCTCGCCCAGTTCTTATTTCCTGCAAGCTCTGCTACTTGACCATATGAAGCAACACATCCTTTTGGAATATCCAGAACAACATCATATATCATTTCAAAAGCAGTTTTCTCTGTCATTAAAGCACCACCTTCCTGCTAGCTATTGTATCACAAAACGTCTTGTCATGTTCAACAAATATCATAGTTGGTTCTGCCTTTAAAATCAGTTCTTCAATTTGTTCACGCGATATAATATCAATATAGTTAAGGGGCTCATCCCATATATACAAATGAGCTTTCGTACAAAGACTTCCTGCAATCAGAACTTTTTTCTTTTGTCCTTCGCTAAAGTTATCCATCTGTTCATCCAGCTGTTCTCTTCCAATATCAAGCTTTCTAAGTACGGAAATAAATAAGTTTACCGCAATATCTCTTTCTTTTGCATACTCTTTTACAGTGCCTTTCAAATGCCCTGTTTCCTGACTAACATATGATATAATCAAACCTGATGGTACGTTTATAGTTCCCGTAAAGTTTATAGTTTCTCCTGTTATCAATTTTAAAATGCTGGATTTACCCGTTCCATTGCCACCACTTAGGTTAATACGTTCTCCTGACCTTATACTAAAATCCAGACCTTCTAACACAGTTCTTTCCCCATAGTTTATAGACACGTTATCTAGTGTTAGCAGCGGATTCTTATGGTAAGTAAGAGGAAATAATTTCAGAGTATCCTTTGTCTCTATGTTTTTTAGCAACTCTTCTTTCTCATCTATTGAACTATCAATTCTCCTTTCCATTACCTTCGACCTCTTCATCATCTTTGCAGCTTTATGTCCTATTGCACCACGGTCGGGTCTTAGTCCTGTAACCTTTGCATCCACACCCTTTTTACTCTTTTCTACGGACGCCGACCACTCTTGTGTACGTCCGGCAGCAATTTTTAAGTGTCTAATCTCTTTTTTTATCCTATCATTTTCAGACAGCTCGTGCTTTTCTGTTTTTATCTTTGTTTGGCTAAATGATTCATAGTTTCCTTTTATTATTTCTATATTTTGTTTATTAATCGAAATAACATGGTCAATACACTCATCTAAAAAACTTCTATCATGTGAAACAATAATAAATCCTTTTTTCTTCTTTAAGTATTCTGCCAGAACCTCTCTTCCATGTATATCCAGGTGATTAGTCGGCTCATCTATTAAGAAAAATGTGTTTTCTTTTAAAAATAATGCGCCTAACATTACCTTTGTTCTTTCTCCTGCACTTAGAGTACTAAATAGATTATAAAGTACTTCCGGATTAACATCTAGGAGATTTGTCTCCCTAATAATCTCCCATTGCTCTGCCATTGGCACTATCTCTTGTAATATTTCAATAGTTAATCTATCAGAGTCAGCAATATTAAATGTAAAATACTCAAACTGTACATTAGACGATATTGTTCCCGAATACTTGTACTCTCCCGTAAGTAACTTTAAAAATGTCGTTTTTCCACGTCCATTTCGTCCAACAAATCCCAGTTTCCAATCTGTATCAATTTGAAATGATGTATCTTTAAATACATCCAGATAACTTCCTTCATAGGAAAATGTTAAATTCGTAATATTTATTAGTGACATATATACCTCCAACTTTCTTCAGGCAAACACACAAAAGCACCATGAAAGTATTCTTTCCATGATGCTCGCATAAAACAAATGCATAACGCACCTGTTTTCATCTATACTCGGAGAAGATATTACTTTCTTGCTTTTGTGTAGCATAAATAAGCCTGATTAAAACTTACACTATGCAACATTTTATTAATTAGCAAGAAATAATAATCATTCTTCTCCTCCTTGATTTTTATAACGTTACTTTACCATAATCCTCTAAGGAAAGCAACTATTCCTAATACAACATTAACAATGCGTGATATAACGGGGGTTGTAACCGTTACAACACAGGTTGCTGTCTTTCCGTTAACTGTTGTAACTGTTATTGTTGCAGTACCTGTTCCCTTTGCAACAACATTTCCATCCTGATCTACAACTGCCACTTTACTATTCGATGCAGTCCATACCAGTTCTTTGCTCTGCGTTGTATCTGTTGGATTAATTATTGCATTTAATTTAGCACTTCCGGATCCATTGGTAGAAAGTGATATAACTCTCTTATCTAATGTAACACTATTAATAGGTGTCTCAATGGGTTCAGTTATTGGCTCTAAAATGGTCACCTTGCAAGTTCTTGAAATTCCATTTGAAGTTACTGCAGTTACGTTTGTCTCACCTTCGCCCACTGCTGTGACAACACCTGATTGATCTACCGTTGCCACTTGCTCATTCTCCGATGACCAAGTGATTTGTGTGTCCATCGTTGTGTTATCAGGTATAACTTTCGCATATAGTGTTTTACTGGTACCTATAATCAAATCAATATTACTATCTGTAATTTCAATGTCTGTAATTTCTATTACAGGCTCCTCTTCCTCCGCTGAGACTTCATCGACAACACAAGTCGCTGTAATATCACTTATTGTAGTTGCTGTAATTGTTACCGTACCTTCCGCTTTTGCTGTAATTACTCCATTTATGTCAACAATAGCTATCTCTGAATCATCTGTTTTATATGTGAGTAGCTTGCTGTCTGTTGTATCTTCCGGTAAGAATGCACTTATAACAGTCGTGCTCTCTCCCTCTTTTAACTCTTTAGAAGAAGTAGTAATGTCAAATGTAGACATTTTTTTCTCATTGTTAAGGTCACCTACCGTGGCAATAGCAGTTTCTACAGCTGCTTTTGCATCTACTATGCCCCATCCATAATAATTATCACGGCCAATATCTCCTGTATCATGTGCTGTGCTATATAAAATTTCTTTAATTTGATCTGTCGATAACTCAGAATTAGCAGCAATCATCAAAGATGCAACACCTGCAATAAATGCTGCTGAGAAAGACGTTCCATTATTAACCCCATAATGTCCGTTGTTTCTTGTTGTCATGACCATATATCCAGGCGCCGCAATATCTTTATACTCATTGAAATCATAGCCTGATACAAACTGATTTTCATCATTTGATGCGGTTACACTAATACAAGTTGAGTAGTCTGCCGGATATACAGGAGTCGTCTTACTCGGTCCTGTTCCATTTCCTCCCGATGCAATACATACAATCCCATTAGCATTTGCATTATTTATTGCATCAGATAATAGCTCATCACCAATTCCGTATCCGCCAAAACTCAAGTTTATTACTCGTGCACCTGAGTCTACAGCTCTCTTAAATGCTTTGTATATAGTGCTAGTTGTTGCACTATATGTTATACTACCATCTGCGTTTTCTGTTTCCGTATAGATATTGTAACACAAAAGCTCAGCATTATTGGCCGCCACTCCGGCTATACCAATTTCATTATTAGTGGTTGCCCCTAGAAAACCGGCTATCATCGTGCCATGTCCCATGCTATCAGAAATCAGTACTTCATCTTTAGCTACATCATATGAAAATTCTTTATCGTAATTATCAAACAGATCATTATGTGAAATCGTTATTCCCGAATCAAGAATAGCTACCCTGACCTTCTCTTGTGAATCAACTAAGTCCCACGCCTCAATAAGATTTACATAGTCATTACTTAAAATCCATTGCTGATTTGCATATTCATCATTTGGCATGCCTTCCATCGCTTCATATACAAAATTGGGCTGAACATACAGAACTTCCGGATTATTCTCATACTCGGATATTTTTTCTGACAGCTCTGCAGTAGTCTCAATTACTATCATATCGCTTTCTTGCGTTGATACCTCATCAATTACGATATCATCCGTTGATTTATCAACTAAATCAGATATCTCATCCACATCATCCGTTACTATAATCAATTGATTTGAAACAACCATCTCATTATCATTATCAACTGTGGTATCAAAATCATTTGCTAAAGCCGTTGTAGATAATCCAATTATAATTGACATACTTAATAATACAGATACTATTTTTTTAAATATTCTCATTTCCTTGTCTCCTCTTTTTCCTTTTTAGTAATCAGATTTCCAATATTATACAATAATAAAAAAGACTTTACATTCGAAAGTCTTTTTTCTCACCGATATCACTTATTCTTCTTTAATTTCACTAATATTTCCGTATTACATCAGCGCTCTCATCACTATTTTTTTTAATATTCTTGATCTTTATTGTGTATTCAAACGCATCCGTTTTGACAGTAACCTCTTCTCCGACCTTTTTACTTAACAGTGCTTTTCCAAGTGGTGAATCAATACTTACCTTACCTTCTAATGAGTTTCCACGCACACCGGTAACCAAATGATAAACTTCAATCTCATTATCTTTCGGAAAATATACTTCTATTATATCATTAACTCCTATTTCATCTTCAGCTGATTTGTCAGAAATCACCTGTGCAAACTTCAACATTTTCTCAAGGTAACGTATACGACTCTCATTTCTGTTCTTGTCTTGCTTCGCAGCTTTATACTCAAAGTTTTCGCTTAAATCTCCTTGGGCTCTTGCTTCTTTGACCGCTTCAAGTTCCTTTTTCCTAACAACAATTTTGCGATATTCGATTTCCTCTTTTATTTTTCTTACATCTTCTTTAGTTAATTTTTCTCCCAAGACAGCCTCCAGCTTCTCACTATTTGACTCACTAAGCCTATACGTAGAGTATTGTGGCACCTCCAAACACTACTTCTCCGGTTAATCTTACTGTAGGTCCATTAATATCTCCACTTGGTCTATTCTTTTCTTGAATTCCACTACAAACACACGTTGTATCCATTATTATATTCCATTCCTTAGGTAAAAACAACTCCATATTACCAAAGACTACTTCCAGTTTAATAACGGCAGAATCGCCCTGGATATGCGCATTGTCAAAGTAAACCTTCATTCCACCAAAGACACTTTGTAATTTAACTCCCTTGAAATCCTCTGTATTTATATACTTTGTTCCACCACCAAATACCGTTGAATATTCCCTGTATTTACCACCATTACTTTTTGATTCATGTATAAATTCATTTTCATCATAGATGTTTTCGTCGTATTCATTATCATATTCAACTTTCCAATTCTTACCTCGAAAAGGTCTGCTATGTTTCGGAAACAAAACAGAGAGTCCTATACTGCCGAGCATCGCCGCTAGTAATACAGGCCAAGGTGTTATCGCTTGTAGTCCGAGTGGTTTATCAAAAAGTATAATAAGAAACGCAACAGCAAACAATAGCCCTGAAACACTTTTACTAATAATGCTTTGTATTGCGCACCCTACCAGTAAAACACCTACCACTATACTAAATATACTTATGCCTTGTAATACACCCAATTTGCTAACTATGACAAGTGCTGCTGCTATAATTAAAAATATACCCCAAAAAACTCTTTCTCGCTTTCTCATATTAATTCCTCACTTCTCCTAATTTTATTTGTAATGGCTTATAATAATATCTTGATACATATACTTGCTTATGTGAACTTTGGAATTCTACTAGTCTGGTCGAAGGTAATGTAACTGTCATTGAATATACCTTTTTAACATTCAATATAGTAGATTTTGATACTCTCATAAAATGTCCTGGCAGTTCCTCTTCCAACTCATACAATTTGGATTTTGTAACATATACTTCTTTAGCGGTATGACTATAAACCATATTCCCCTCTGTTTCAAAAAACAAAATATTCTCAAGTGGAATATAGTACGAGGTATCACCCTTATAAAGAGTAATCTTATGCTCAAGATTCATAACATCTGCAAGATGCCTTTGAATCTTAATAATCCGCTCATCATAAGACTTAACCTTGATAACGACTTCTTCTTCAGTTATATTTTCATCAAGTTCAATTCTTATCTTCATTATGTACTCTCTCCCTCTGGAATAATATAACCATATTTAATGAAATTAGTAAATCTTTTTTGAGTAAGTGGTTTAAATATTGAAGTAAGTGGTAATTATCCCCATTTAAGCACTGCAAAATCCTTAGCACGTTAATGTGACCCCAATAAGTCAGACTTTATTGGGGTCACAGCATTTGCAATTGAGGATTATTCATGTATGAATCTCTTAATCGAATTCAGGTTCTATTAGTTCTTCTCTTTCAATATCCAATTTTCTTGGTTTTTCACCTTTGATAAATAATAGTGCTATCACTGCAATTCCTACACAGATAATTCCACCTGCCAGGAAACATCTTGATAGTCCAAGAATCATATCTGTTGTGCTGCCAATTAATAGCCCAAATAGTGATGAAGTAAGTGTTACGCCAAGAACACCCAGGAATTGCGTTGTTCCTTGTGCAGCTCCATACAGCTTCATATCCAGATTCAGTTGTTGGAATGGTACTATAAATGCATTCTGTGATGTATTAGCTATACCTCCTATTGCCATAAGTGCATAAAGCATAACCAAAGGACTTCCGGGAACTAATCTTGATATTCCAAGCAGTGTAATCGCCGCTGTTAATCCTTCAACTACAAATGTATATTTGTATCTTCGAGGATCTTTTCCAACCCAAGGAGCCAATACTAAAGGAAGTATTAGCGAAACTATGGTTTGTGGAAGCATCAGTGTTCCACTTATCGTAGCTGATGTTTGAAGAACTGTTTGTCCAAATAAAACTACGAATCCGGCTGCCAGAACAGAGTAAGCATTAAACAGAAAACTAAATACAGCTGTAATAGCCACATTTCTGTTTTTAAGCACACCTAGCATAATTGCAGGTTGTTCTATTTTTGTCTCACGTTTCACAAGTAGTATTCCTCCCACAATCACGAGTGCAATACAAGCAAAAGTTATTGGGGATATCCACCCAAATAGCGAACCGCCAAAATTGAGTACAATAACAAAAGGTGCTACCGTAATGGTTAGTAAAAATAACCCTAGCCCATCAAACTTGATTTTTCCAGCATTCGCTTTGTGAGGATATAACTTCCAAACTACAACTATAGAAAATACATAAAATGGTATAGGCATTAGATAAACGCCACGTGTAAATCCGGCATCAACAATAACACCTCCGATAAGTGGTGCTGCTATCATTCCGGCTGAGAGGGCTGATGATAAAATACCTGCATATTTTGCTCTTTTTTCAGGCTCAATTATATCGCTCATTATTAAGAACGGACCTGTTGAAAAACCGCCTACGAAAATACCGCAAAATGCCCATGATATGATAAACGTAACAAAATTCGGTGCGAAAAATGTCATTATGCACCCTACACACATCATTATCAGTGAGCCTGTATTTATCCACTTTCGTCCTATTCTGTCCCCCAACGCTGCTGCTACAGGCACTACGATGCATTGACAAAATGAGTAAATTACTCCTACTAATGCAAAATACTGCATCATGCCAAATCCTTCCAATATTTGTGGCAAGGCGAGTCCGGGTCCAAAACTGGTTAACATAAATCCAAAAACCTGTGCCATCATAGCTACAAAAACTATCTTACGCTCTTTAATACCCAGTGATATATTTACCATTTGGTTATCCATATAAAACTCCTTTCACTCTACTCTCATATTCTTTAGTGAATATGATTCACTTTACTTTTCTTAAGATAACATTATTAAAATCTATCCTAGGGAACCAAGTGGGTACAGAAAAAAACCTTAGTGCTTATGCACTAAGATTCCTTGTTTTTTTATGCAAAATATCATACCCAATCGGGTATCTGTAGCTATTTGTTATTGCGAAAGTACTCAATCATTTCATTAGTAAGACTTATAGCTGAGACTGTCTCCGGCATTTCATCTCTTTTAAACCAAGTCGCCTCTGAGAGCTCTGTTTCATCAAGAGTTACATTCGTATTCCCATCCACCTCACAGAAGAAACCTGCCAGAAGAGTCCCTGAAAACGACCACGGCTGACTCTTGTAATACCTAATATTTTTGACCTTAAGCCCAACTTCTTCCATAACTTCTCGTTTAACTGTATCTTCAAGCGTTTCTCCAACCTCTGCATAACCTGCGACCAATGCGTATCTTCTGTATCTGTTGCTATGGCCACCTGCGTACTTCGTAAGAAGTATTTTATCTTCATTTGTGATAGCTACGATAACACTAGGCGATATTGTCGGATAGTAAACTTTACCACACTCTTTATCCGGACACATCATTGCTCTTTCATCATCTTTTGGTATTAGCTTTTTACCACATCTCCCACAAAATGTAGTGTCCGTATACCAGTTATGAATCTGGGCTCCGGTAATACCGGCAAAAGCTTTATAAGCCGGTTTCGTTATGCGCAGTTCTTCCAGTCCATGATATGTATAATTGTCAAAAGGCTCTACCTCAAAGCTTCGTATCTCATAATAATCTTGATTATCAATACGAAACATGAATTTTGCTTTGCTGCATGCATCCGGATATTTTTGTTGTATCTCATTTAATGCCGGATATGAAATGTTATCTTCTTCATCTACTCTCATAAGCAGCTTGTTATCTCCGTAAATGAGAAATATGTCACCCTCTACCGGTTTATTTGGCTTATAATCGACATGGTACTTATGTGGTTTAATTTCATGTATCATTAATTAACACTCCTTTTCCACTCTATCGTGTATGTGATTGATATTATATAGTGATTATAATATGTATTTAGTCAGGTGTACATATGCGAATACTGAGATTTCCTCACAATCCCTTCGGGCTTGCTCGGTCATCTCAGCATTCCTATGAATGCATCCGCATATAAAAAGCCCTCTGAATGCAAGCATTCCAGGGCTTTGTACATGCGTCTGATTCGCAGTAATACTATCTCTTTGAAAATTGTGGAGCTCGTCTAGCTGATTTGAGTCCGTATTTTTTACGTTCTTTCATTCTTGGATCTCTTGTTAGATATCCTGCTTTCTTAAGGATAGGTCTGAATTCGCTATCAGCCTCAAGTAAAGCTCTTGATATACCATGGCGGATTGCTCCTGCCTGTCCTGTATATCCACCACCTTTAACATTAACAAGTACATCAAATTTACCAAGTGTATCTGTTGCTACTAATGGCTGACGTACTACAACCTTTAATGTTTCAAGTCCTAAGTATTCATCTATATCTCTTTTATTAATTGTTACTTTTCCACTTCCCGGTACAAGATAAACTCTTGCGATAGATTTTTTTCTTCTTCCGGTTCCGTAATATTTTGTATTTGCCACTTTTATTTTCCTCCTTTACACCTTTCTAGAATGTCAATTCTTCCGGTTTCTGAGCCGCATGTTTGTGGTCAGGTCCAGCATACACAAAAAGTTTCTTATGCATTGATCTTCCTAAAGGTCCTTTTGGAAGCATTCCCTTAACAGCAAGTTCAATAACTGCCTCTGGTTTCTTCTTCATCAGTTCAGCAAGTGTTGTTTCTTTCATTCCACCAACATATTCTGAATGATTATAATATATTTTTTGTTCTAATTTCTTTCCTGTAACTTTAACTTTCTCAGCATTAACAACTATTACATAGTCACCTGTATCAATATGTGGTGTAAATTCAGGTTTGTTTTTGCCTCTAAGTATTTTAGCAATTTCTGAAGACATACGTCCTAATGTATTTCCTGTAGCATCAACTACATACCACTTTCTTTCAATCTTATCCGGATTAGCCATATAAGTTTTCATGGTGTTCCCTCCTGTATAAATGTTATCATATTCAGATTTCAACCAGAAATCAGCAAATTCCGGGGCATTGGCGTTTGCCGTTTCGTTTTTAATCATGCTTTGATATTATATTACAATGAAGCGTTTGTGTCAATGCTTTTTTCCCTTGAGTTTCATGTCTCTTTGTTGTTAAATATTTTACTATGTGATACACTTTACACTGAAATATGAAAGGATGATTTTTATGCGGATATACGAAAGTGTTATTTATCAAATTTACCCAATTGGTTTCTTTAATGCTCCAAAGGAAAATGATGGTATATATGTACCAAGAATTAAGGACTTAATCAATTGGATTCCATACTTAAAGGATTTGGGTGTAGATGCTATTTTGCTGAATCCCATATTTGAATCTGATACTCATGGTTATGACACTAAAGACTTCAACTCTATAGATGTAAGACTTGGAAATAATGATGATTTCAAAAATGTTTGCAAACAACTACATGAAGCCGGTATCAAGATAATACTTGATGGCGTGTTTAATCATGTTGGAAGAAATTGGACTCCATTTTTGGATGTTAAAGAACATAAAGCAAACTCACAATATAAAGATTGGTTCATAATTGATTGGAATGGAAACAGCAACTACAATGACGGATTTTGGTATGATGGATGGGAAGGTCACTTTGAGCTAGTTAAATTAAATCTAAAGAATTATGATTTGAAACAATATTTGTTGAATAGCGTGAAAATGTGGATGACCGACTTTGGTATTGATGGGCTTAGACTAGATGTCGCTTATAGTCTAGATCATGATTTTCTACGTGAACTTAGAAGCTTTACGTCAGGACTCAATTCCGACTTCGCATTAATTGGAGAAGTTCTATTTGGTGACTATAATATAATTGTGAATGATAGTATGCTGCAAAGTTGCACTAACTACGAATGTTACAAAGGAATATATTCTAGTTTTAACTCGATGAATATGTTCGAAATATCCTATTCACTTAATCGCCAATATGGCAAAGAAGATTGGTCTATATACAAAGGTAAACACTTAATGAATTTCGTTGATAATCACGACGTAAACCGACTTGCAAGTACACTTACAATTAAAGAGCATCTGCCACTTGCATACGGACTACTATTTACAATGCCCGGCATCCCTTGCCTATATTATGGAAGTGAGTGGGGTGTGGAAGGTAAAAAAGAAGAAGGACAAAATGATTTTGGGTTAAGACCACATTTTGATTCTCCTATGCCAAATGAACTTACTGAATATATAAGGAAGCTTATTAATCTTCATCACAATGAAAAAGCACTAATATATGGAAGTTATGAAAACCTGGTTGTTACAAATCCTCAATTGGCATTTTCAAGGAAATATGAGAACGAGGAAATCATCGTTCTCATTAATGCCTCCGACTCGAAATTCACTTTCCATCACGATAGACTTTTTGGTGAAGTATATGATATACTATGTGACGTAGCGATTACGCTTGATGGCTCTTATGAATCAGAACCATATAGCATTTCCTACATCAAACGCTAGTCATTGGAGAGGTATCGAAGTGGTCATAACGAGCCGCACTCGAAATGCGGTAGTCCTTCGGGGCTCGCGGGTTCGAATCCCGCCCTCTCCGTCAAATCACTAACCGCCTATTGGTAGAATGTATTCTACTGGTAGGTGGTTTTTGTTTTGCCTAAAACCTCATATCCACGCCCTAAACCGCTTGTTTCCCGCTCGAATATTGTCGCATAATCAGGGCATTTATATTGGTTGTTTTGCAGTCTAGCAATTTACAGCAGTGCCATATTGAATTTCTGCTTTCCGAGGGGAAATAGAAAGAACCCCTCACCAGCCGCATATCCTCCTGCCTAAGCGACCAGATGGCAATATCGCATAGGTGAAAAGCAAGAAAACGTGTGATATAATAGTTGCAAAAATAAACGACTAATCCTAATAAATTTCAGTGGAGGTTTTATGAATCCCAATTTTTTAAGTAACTTTTACGCAGCAACCAATATTCAGATAAGTATCTTTGATGATAGCAGAAAAATAACTGCACATATTGGTTTTTCAGAAAAATCTGTCTTCATGTTAAATTCATCACTCTTCAATTTATTGTTAGGTCAAAAAAGAATTGACCAACAAGCAATCATTGTCAATGCTCCAGAATGTGTAAATTTAAGCTATGGCATTTTTCAGGATAGCGCAAAAAATACATATATACTAGGGCCCGTAGCGTATGGTGTTTTTTCTAAAAAAAACAAAAAAGATTTTCTAAAAGCTAACGAGATGTCAGAGCGTGATATAAGTATTCCACATCTTTCATTGAAAAAATTTGCTGAATATCTTGCTCTTTTTTATAGCGGAATATTAAAAACTGCTATAACTAGCGAACAAATATTATCTGAAATAACAGCTATGGAAAACGTGGACAAAAATATAGTAACACATTACGACCATCTTTTTTATCGATTTACTAGGGAAGATGAGGAGTTAAACCGCACACCATATGAAGTAGAGCGGTTATTAATGAAAGATATTAGAAACGGAAATGTTGTCGAGGATTTAGCAAGTAATATTTCAGTGAACGATTGGGCTTTATTCGAAACAGTTGGAACATATGCAAAAAACAGTCTCAAGCAATTAGAATATATGTGTATTATTTCTATCACACTTATTTCAAGAGCTGCCATAGAAGGTGGAATACCTCCAACAGAATCGTTTGAACTCAGCGAACTGTACTATCAAAAGGTGGAGGACTGTCGAAATGATTATGATTATATCCAGTTACATCTTGCAATGTTGCAGGATTTTAACGCAAGAGTAAAGAAATTAAACTCACAAAAGCAAAGATATAATTATGTAGAAAAATGCAAATATGTGATTGCAGATAACTTGAGAACTAATTTATCAGTATCTGATTTAGCAAAAGAAGTAGGAATTAGCAAAAGCTACTTAGCAAAGCAATTTATAACTCAAGAAGGCATATCTGTTGCTGCGTTTTATCGGAAAGAAAAATTATTGGCTGCTTCTAACATGTTAAAATATTCAGATTTTAACATATCGGATATAGCGAATTATTTCGGTTTTTCTTCACAAAGTAAATTTGGAGAAATATTTAAAAAAGAATATGACATTACTCCATTAAACTATCGGAATAAAGAAAAGGTCGTGGACAACGTGGACACGAATAATTCAAGAGCCAAAAAGGATAAAAATAAGACATAACAGATATAATTTGAAATAATTTTCATCTATACTTAATGTATTAATTAAGAAAGAGGTGGAAACTATGGCTAAGAAAAGTAATGAAAAGTCGAGCTACAAAACGACACGTGGCGAGCGAATCAGTTATTATCTTTACTTTTTAGGGCAAAATATTTTTTATGGGCTTGTTGCAATTAATATTCAGACATTTTTTTCGGACGTTGGAATCACAGTCGCTGCTATCGCAATAATCATGCTTATTACAAAAGTATGGGATGCAGTTAACGATCCATTGATGGGAATTCTAATTGATAAAGTGCGCTTCAAAAAAGGACGTTTTTTGCCATGGCTCAGAATGTCATTAATCGCACTTGCGGTGACAAGTGTTGGAATGTTTTTACTGCCTGTTGACAGTAGTGCGAGTTTTAAAATTGCATGGGCAACTATTGCATACATAGCATGGAGTATGTCATACACAGTGTGTGATGTTCCTATTTTCATTTTGCCTACATCAATGACAGATAATGTTGAAGAGCGTGGCTCGATGCTTACATTTGGTCGTTTTTTTGCGATGATCGGTATTGCCGGTGCAAGTGTCACTATACCTATTCTTCAAGCACGTATTGGTTGGCTTGCTGTTGCGATAATTTTTTGTGTAATTGCAGTTATTTCAATGTTGCCTTTATGTTTCAAAGGCAAAGAAAGAAAAATAGTACGACCAGAAGAAAAAGTTACTTTAAAACAAATGATAAGATATGTAATTGGAAATAAATATCTGCTGATTTTTTATCTATCGATGTTCGTTGGAGGCATTACAAATTTTAGTCAATATATAACAATTTACTTTGCACGACACAATCTTGGAAATCAAGATATGGCTGGTATTATTAGTTTGCTTGCAATGATTCCTATGCTTATAGTAGGTGCAATTTTGCCTAGCCTTATCAAAAAAACTGATAAATTTAACCTCTACTTTTTCTGTCAAATTGCGACAGCTGTATTTGGCGTTATACGATATGTAGGTGGATATGCTGACGCTTCTGTTTTTTATGTATTGTATATAATTCAGTGTTTTTTCACTGGTGCGAGCAACATTTTACTTTTTACATTTACACTCGATTGTTTAGAATACGGAACATATCATACAGGCGAACGAGCAGAAGGTGTTGTGGCATCTGTTCAAACATTTTTCTCAAAACTTGTTGGTAGTGTAAGCGGACCAATAGCCATGATGATACTTGCAGCATTTGGATTTATTTCTGGAGAAAATGTTGTACAACCTGAATCTGTTGCAGATGGAATTTGGCTTTGCATGTCGCTCTTCCCAGCTTTTGGGGCATTGCTTTCAGCGGGTATATTATGGTTTTACAAATTACGAAGTAAAGATGTTCAAATTATGGCAAAATATAATGAAGGCACAATTACAAAAGAAGAAGCAGATTCTCAATTAGCAGAAAAATATGGACCTGCAGCAACACTAATAAATATGTCCGTGTCAACGGACGAATGATAAGGAGTTATTAAGATGATACTAAAAGTTAATTTTCTTTCACAATCACTAATGATGCAGACAAACGTGACCGTAATTCTGCCATCATGGACACTTTTTGATGAACAAAAAGGTAAGGCGCAGAGTTATTTAGAAGGAAGTAAGTTTCAGGTTTTGTATTTGCTTCATGGTGGCACTGGTGATGATTCGGATTATGTGAATTTCAGCAATATCGTACGCTATGCAGATGATAACAAAGTCGCTGTAATAATGCCTTGTGGATATAATTCTGGCTATAAAAACGAAGCGGAAGATGCACTGCCTTGGCCAAAACGATATTGGGATTTTATTTTTGACGAGCTTCCACGTGTGTGTTCAGCAATGTTTCCAATCTCGACCAATCGTGAGGATACATTTGTGGCTGGATTATCGATGGGCTCTATGGCAGCTACACAATGGGCGATATATGGTGCAGAACGTTGTTCGGCAGCACTTTTAATGTCAGGCGGTGGCATGGATACTAGTTCAATTATGGCGGCTGTTAATCAAGATAATAATGGTTCAACCGACTTTGAGGTTAATGAAGCAGGTCTTGCAGCCATGGGAATAAAACTTGTCGATCCAGATAACGATCTTTACAGAACAGCGCGAGAAAACGTTTCAAAGGGAAAGCCGTTGCCTAAAATTTTCATGACCGTTGGTGGCGATGATTTTATTAAAATTTTCGCTACAGCTAGCCGCGATTTGCTTGTAAAATATGGATATGACGTTGTTTACGAAGAAGTACCCGGTTACACACACGATTGGGATTTCTGGGATTTATCACTTCGTAAGGCGATGTACGAATGGCTACCTTTACGTCGAGATGTTATTGTGAGTATGCCCTAGCGAGGGTCTTGACCTCACAATACGGTTTACTTAGCAGCCTGCTTCCTCAACGTTCATCCCTGCTTGATATCTTTCCAGCAAATCCGCAAGGGTGTGATTTTTCATGGTTGCCTGCATTGCCTCTCGAATATCGTCATATGGGCCTTCCAGTAGCCTGTGGATGCGGCTGCCTACTGGGCATTCTTTTGACGGATTCGGATGTAGGCCAATCAGTCCCTTCATAGAGGAGGGATCAACCGATGAATAGACTGCCAAAATGTTAATGTTCTCCGGCGGCATTGCAAGCTCTGTACCACCACTGCCGCGATGCACCGTAACAAGACCGGCCCGCTTAAGACTCCCAAGGATATTACGTATGATAACAGGATTGCTCCCCGTGCTTTTTGCGATATTTTCACTGGTCATCTTCACTTGCTCGGAAAAAACCGCAACGACCAAAAGTATATGCAGTGCAAGGGAGCACTTGGTATTTATTTTCATCAGGTCACCTTCTTTCTTCATAATACCCCAAGTATATCATGTAATGATTGACATTACAACGCCTGCGTGATATTCTTGTTGTAATACGATTTATTACAACAACGGAGGGCATTTGATTATGAGTAAAAATATCACGATAGCATATTTTAGTCCCGGAGGAACGACAAAAGAAATAGCAGAAATTGCTGCAGCCGCTATCACTGCCGATGTCAAACATGTTGACTTGATGGCATCTACCATCACCGATGACATGCATTTTGGCACAGACGATCTGCTAATTGTTGCCATGCCTGTCTTTGCCGGGCGCATTCCGGCAGTTTGTCCTGACATGCTGCAAAAGCTCAAGAGCACAGGTGCGACCGCCATATCGATTGCAGTGTACGGAAACCGGGATTTTGACGATGCTTTACTTGAGATGAGCGATCTTTTGCAGGAAAGTGGATTTCATGTTGTCGGTGCTGCTGCCTTTATCGCAAGGCACTCTATTTTCCCCAATGTTGCGAAGGACAGACCCGATGCAGACGATAAGGATGAGATTGTGCGCTTTGCGAAAGCCTGCTCAGAAAAAGTGGAAAATAGCCGCCCACCTGCTTCGGCGCTTGAGATATCCGGTAATCGTCCCTATAAAGAAGCGGGTGCCATGCCAATAAGACCAAGGGGCAAGAAGAAATCATGCACCGGCTGTAATGTATGTGTAGAAATATGTCCGGTTCAGGCAATTTCGAAAACTGCACCTACGAAAACAGACAAAGAAAAGTGCATCACCTGCATGGCGTGCGTCTATCACTGTCCAGCAAAGTCTCGGGGATTACATACGCCGTTATACCCAATAGCGAAAGGGCAATTTGAAAAACAATGTGCAGCTCGAAGAGAGCCAACTGCCATTGTGTAAACTGAGGAACAATTACGATGATGCTGAACTACCGCGAAAGGATTAGTTGCTGTGCTTAACTCTTTAAATGATAAAATATGCGAGACCGGCGTAGACACCGTGACGTATTTTGGCGCGATCCTGTTTAATAAAAGTAATGTGGAGGAAATATGAAAATGACTTTTCCAATTCAAGAAACCATTGAAAAACGACGCAGTGTAAGAACCTATGTAAATAAGCCCCTCTCACCAAAGGATAGCCGTGATTTAATGGCTTATGCAGAAAGCTTAAAGAACCCATTTGAAATACCGGTTTCGTTCTGTCTCTTAGAGAGCGACAACAACGAAAAGGGTAAAAAATTCGGTACCTATGGTGTAATTAAGGGGACAAAGACTTTTGTCGGAGCAAAAGCACCGAATGGAGAAATGGCACTTGAGGCAATTGGCTACAATTTTGAACATTTGATACTATACGCTACGCATTTAGGACTGGGGACATGCTGGCTTGCAGCCACCATTACTCGAGATAAATTTGCTGCGGCACTGGCAGTGCAAGAGGATGAGTTGTTTCCCGCCGTTTCATCAATCGGATACCCGGCCGAAAAAATTAGCCTGACAGAGTCACTCATGCGAAAGGGCTTGAACGCAAGCGACAGAAAAGCGTGGAATGCTCTATTCTATAAGGACAACTTTGAAACACCGCTTACAAAAGAAGATGCTGGCAAGTATGCTGTGTCCTTAGAGATGCTACGCCTTGCTCCATCTGCAAGCAATAAACAGCCTTGGAGAGTCGTACTATCGGGCGATGTATATCACTTTTTTGAAAGTGACCATAGTGAAAGCGGCCCCGCAGTGATCCAGAGAGTTGATCTTGGAATTGGCATTTGCCATTTTCATTTGACCGCCTTGGAAAATGGGTTAACGGGTGAATTTAACAGAACAGCCCCAGAAAATATCTCTATCCCTAAAGATCTGCAATATATCTGCTCGTGGATTCCAAATAACGGATGACAATTCTCTTGCAAAGGCAATGAATTCAATGTGTTATTGATATACCTTCCGTCAACCCAGCCACGCATTATTTAAAAATGACATAATTATTTTGAAGCATCAGCGCAGTTGCCCCTGAAAGAGCTCTAAAACAGAGCCGTTGAAGGCGAAAATATGGCATCTACCAAACAATTGACACTCTTTTCAAGGAGTCTTGTTTGCACTTCATCTGTTGCAACACATAAATGTTTTGGCATGGATTTATCTAATTTTACTACTTCTAGACGTAAAGAGCGCGACGCTGCCAACTACTACTGCGATAATTACAGTAATTCCGATTGCTTTTTTCATTTTTGTTCCTCCTCATATTCTGTCTGGGAAACCTCATCGTAAGCCGTGGCACGAATCAGTTGCATCTTTCCAAAAAACGGTACGATATGTGGCCTTTTAGAACTCATTCCTCTGAAAAATCCGCAAATAGAATTGACTGGGACAAACAGCGAAACGATAATCGCAAGTTGGCACAGAGCGGCTTGCGGAAGAAGTAAGAACCAATTGCTCAGGCTCCAAGAAGTAAAGAGCGCCGTAAACGATGAAAGCTCTGCTCCAAAAAATGTCGTCAAAGCCCATCCGAGAACCCAGGCAATCAGGCCGAATGCAGTTGATAGAATGGTAATCCATAATCCTTGGTTCGCACAAGTACGGGCTTTAGGGTCTTTGTCGCCAAACATCAGCGGAAGCCAAAACAGCATGGGGAAATATGCCAGGTGGCAATACCATGGTAGCCCGTTACCATATTGCACATCAACATGAACCTGCGGATGTGGGACTACGACGCGATGCGTATGAACGTGGCGAGGAACCTCATAATGATACGAGTACCCACGTTCCCGATAGCCCTCGTCCTTTTCCCCTACCTTTTCTCCGCAGTTACTACAGTAAGATGAGGATGCCGAGATTTCCTTCCCACAGTTTGAACAAAAGTTACTCATAATATTTCACTACCTTTCTTGAATGTTTTTAACTTGTTCTTTGTTATGACTCTATTATGCAATTGCATTATTAATCGACCTGCGAAGTTTTGTTAATTGAATATTAAACACCCCCATCAATTTACTTTGATGAGGGTGTGGTGTGAAATAAATAGTTGATATTAATTGAGGGATACAGTAAATTGAGTGCCTTGACCGAGAGAACTTGAAACCGAAACCTGCCCATTGACGATCTCCATGATTTGTCGTACCATTGCAAGACCCAATCCATTTCCCTTTTCTGCATGCGTGGTTTTTCCTTGATAGAATTTATCAAAAATGCGCTTGAGTTCTTTCTCGTCCATCCCGCAGCCGGTGTCTTTTATTTGTACAAAAACCCTTGACTCCTCTTTGTAAACCGAAATATATATTTCCCCGCCGTTGTCGGTAAACTTAATCGCATTGGATAATAGATTATTCCAAACGATTTCCAAAATAGTGGCATCGTAGCAAACCTCGATATCCTCAATATCGGCATGAATTTCGATATTCTTCGATTCCCATAGAGGAGAGAATCCCACTATGCAGTTTCGCACCTGTTCGCCCAATTCATAGGGCGACGACTCAATATGTATTTTCTGATTTTCTATGCGATTTAACTTTAAAATGCTTGAGATGAGTGAGGATATTTTTTGAGTTGTCTCTATAATGATTTGCTTATATTCTCGACTTTCCTCCGGGCTGATATCTCCCTGTAAGGCAGTGGTGTAAGACTGGATGACGGCAAGGGGCGATTTAAGCTCATGAGATATATTTGCTACAAAATCATCCTTCAGCGTCTCTATGCTACTCAGTTCCTCAGCCATAATGTTAAAATTGTCAATTAGCCTATCAATTTCATCTTTTTTACCGTCAGCATGGGAAGACACCACGCGAACAGAGAAATCACCATTCGCAATTTTTTGCGCAGCCTCACCAATTTTATGTGCCGGCATGTCATAATATTTAGTTTTGAAATACAAAAAGAGAAAGTAACTGCCTATCGCGATAATGATTAAATTGAACGATAGAGCCAGAAAACTATACAACTCATTTTCTTCAAACCCCATTTTTGAATACTTAAGTAATATGACACTATGGAACGACACTATAAGCAGAAGACTGCAAAAAATGATGGCAAATTGCTTGATTGAAAATGACTTTTTGCTCATAGTCTTTCTAGTTGATTTTATCATCATTGGAATCAGCCTGACCTTTCTCTATGACTTTGTATCCAAGCCCGCGAACCGTTTGGATTTCGATTTCTTCGCATATTGCAAATTTTTCTCGCAGCTTATTAATATAGACATCAACCGAGCGCAGACCTGTCTGATTTTCAAGCCCCCAGTAATCATCCATTAACTGTGACCGAGTAAAGATTCGTTTGGGTGCTGAGAGCATTTTGAACATTATTTCAAATTCTCGGACAGTTAGCGGTATTTCTTCGCTCAAGTATGTTGCAGACAATTCATCGCGATTTAGGGTCACCCCCCCCTATGCTTAGGACAGCCATATTTGCAATGTTCGCACGACGAACGAGCGCCTCCAGCCGCAGCAAAAGCTCATCTAAATTGATTGGCTTAACCATATAATCGTCAATTCCCATGCGAAATCCTTTTTGCTTTGAAGGCATATCATCCAAAGCAGAAGCAAATAGAATAGGAATATTTTTGTCTTGAGTGCGTATGGCCTCGGCCAAGTCAAAACCGTCTAATTCCGGCATCATAATATCAGATACTATGATATCGATAGCACTTCTTGATATAACCTCAAGCGCAGAGTTTACATTTGTACATCCAGTAACTTCATAGTGATTGTTTTTCAAGTAATTGCATAGTACTTGATTTTGACGCAAATCATCTTCAACAATAAGAATTTTAATCATTTCTATAGCCTCCAGCCTATCTGATTTATCTCAATATATCATAGTTTTGTTAATGTAGTGTTAAGTATTTTCTTTGACAAAGCCCACTCCGATGTGAATTTGGAGTGGGCTTTCTATTCTTCTTTATAACGCCACAATGCCCTTCGTGGCATTCTCATAAATCAAATTCTCGTCCTGTACCAGAGCAAGGTAGTGCTCCCTCGTCTGCTCCAGCACCCAGCATGAATAGGTGTTCTGCCGATTGTACAAACAGAGCAACGCCAGATAGCGCGTGTCGAATGGCTCGAAGCGTCCAATTTCAATTGAACGGGTGAAAATGCTCTCGGCGTACCCAATTGATTGCTCATTTATATCTTTATAGATAGCCTCCACACCTTTGTATTAATGCGTAGCGCAACCAAGGAAAGGCGGTTTGGTCTACGCATAGCGAGGTGACCCTATGCTTAGAATTCTAACCATCAATCCTACATTAAAGCTGCCAGACCTTACAAGTGCGTTTTGGAAGGGCTCCGAATATCGGACTGAAATTGTACATGCCCGCTCGATGCAACAGGCGATCAAGTTTGCAGGAGAGACAGACTTTTGGCATGGAATATTGTCTGATTCGCGAGAAAGGACGAGTCCAGTCCTATCTGCATCTTTACCACATCATTCGAGATGATGAAATGGACGATGAGGTCGACTCAAGTATCATTCACGACTACATAAGGCGGCTCAACAGAAAAGTGAATAAAGCGGTCACGATAACGTGCGTGAAGGAATGCGGATACTGCGTGCGTACATAGGACAACTGTATCCGTAAAAGGGACGAGCAAAAAAATGCTCGTCCCTTGATTCGGTGGAGGTTAGCGCAGATGGTGTGTTGAGGTTTGTTTTTAAGGATGGAAGCGCTGTGCCAGTGAAGATATAGCCGAAACACTTGCGCCCACGAGGTCAGCATGAAAGCTGGCTTCGCGGGCGTTTTTTAACGATTATTTTAATCAATTTTAAGCTGTAAAATCTCATCTGGCACTTGATCTAATGGCATATTTTTGACAACATCTTCAGTTCCTGCTGCGACTGCTGTGTCGTAATACCAACACTTAAATTTAATTACATCCATTGTTTTCTGGAGCTCGGTCATCTGCTTATTGACGGCATCAAGGCGTTCATAAAACATGTCTCGCCGTTGCATAATGGAGCTATCACCTTCTTGGCACCAATTCAAAAACTGCTTAATTTCTTTGATAGACATACCAGTGATTTTAAGGCAATGTATCATTTTAATTGCGTCTATCTCGTGCTCTGAAAACACACGGATTCCACCGCTTGAGCGTTCCATATTCGGGAACATTCCCTCGCGGTCATAATAGCGAAGGGTAGATATGGCAATGTCAGTTTTGTTTGCCACCTCTCCGATTGAATAATACATAGCACTCCCTCCGAAAAATTCACAAAATAACTCTTGACCTAAACCTTACTTTAGGTTCTATAATCATAATAACAAGCAGAAATCAATTTGTCAAACAAATTAAACATTGGGAGGTTTCCATCATGAAAGAAAATTTGAAGTTAGCCCAGCAGTGGGATAAAACATTTCCCAAAAGTGATAAGGTAGACCACAGTAAAATCACCTTTTACAATCGCTTTGGAATAACACTGGCAGCCGATATGTATACACCCAAAGCTGCCACAGGTAAGCTTGCGGCAATTGTGATGGCTGGGCCGTTCGGCGCGGTAAAGGAACAGTCCTCTGGTCTATATGCACAAACAATGGCTGAGCGTGGGTTTTTGACGATTGCATTCGACCCGTCCTTCACAGGCGAAAGCGGAGGCACGCCCCGTTATGTAGCGTCCCCCGATATCAATACGGAGGATTTTCAGGCGGCGGTAGATTTTTTGTCAGTTCAGGACAATGTTGACCCTGAGAGAATTGGTATTCTTGGTATCTGCGGCTGGGGTGGCATGGCGCTGAATGCGGCGGCGATTGATACCAGAATCAAAGCCACAGTCGCATCTACCATGTACGACATGACCCGTGTCAACGGAAAAGGATATTTTGATTCAGAGGATAGTGAAGCTGCACGTCACCAAAAGCGATTAGCCCTCAATGCACAAAGAATCGAGGATTATAAAAACGGAAGCTATGCAAGAGCCGGTGGTGTGGTAGACCCGTTGCCTGACAATGTGCCTGACTTTGTCAAGGATTATTACGACTACTATAAAACAAAGCGTGGCTATCACGAGCGTTCGCTCAATTCAAATAACGGTTGGAATGCGACTTCAAACTTGCCATTTTTGAATGCATCAATGCTGCAATACAGTAGTGAGATTCGTAGCGCTGTATTGGTCATTCACGGTGAAAAGGCTCACTCCTGCTATTTGGGCAAAGATGCGTTTGAAAAGCTTACAGGCGACAACAAGGAGCTAGTGCTGATTCCAAACGCTTCTCATACCGATCTGTATGACCAGATGGAGATCATTCCCTTCGATAAACTGGAAGCGTTTTTCACTGAAAACCTCAAGTAATTTAATGACAGGGAGAAATAAAATGACACTATCATCTTATTTGGAGCATCTGAATAGTGGCAAGGTAGTCAAAGGCGGTTCAGAAGCACACCAATTTATGCACGGAGTGAGTCAAGAGGCCATCTGCATTACCACAGAGCTCAACAGCAGATATCATACTCCAGAGGAAATTGTTGCGCTATTTTCTGAGCTGACCAGCAAACAAGTTTCTCCCGATTTTGGTCTGTTCCCGCCTTTTACCAGCGATTGCGGTAAAAATATTACGGTTGGCAAGCGTGTCTTTATCAATTCCGGTTGCCGGTTTCAAGATCAGGGCGGCATTACAATTGGAGATGATTGCCTCATTGGTCATAACGCCGTGCTTGTCACCCTCAATCACGGCTTTGCACCAAACGAGCGAGGTGACTTGTATCCATCCCCCATTGTTCTTGGGAATAATGTCTGGTTGGGTGCAAACGTGACAGTATTGCCCGGGGTTACGGTTGGCAACAATGCAATTATTGCCGCAGGAGCCGTCGTGACAAAGGATGTTCCCGCAAATACGGTTGTAGGCGGTGTACCTGCCAAATTTATTAAAAACATCGATGGGTAGGTTGCCCTTTTCGTACGCGGGAGGTTTCTATGGAATATCGCATATTAAGTCATACAGGAACAAAGGTTAGCACAATCGGCATAGGGTCAGGTAGCATTCATGGAATCGATGATGGGAAGACTGTTGCACTATTTGATTTTGCTGAAGAGAAAGGCATAAACTTTATTGATATGGCTCTATCCTATCCAGAACCTATGGAGCGATATGGCGTTGCACTTAGAGGTCGCCGTGAGAAGTTTCATCTCCAGATGCACCTTGGCATCACATTTGAAAGCGGCGAATACGGTAGAGATTATAATCTCGAAGCGGTTAAGCGCAGCTTTGAGACCCAACTTCATAAAACAGGTTCCGATTACGCAGATACCGCGCTTTTCCACTGTGTCGATACTCTGGAGGATTATAACAAGCTTATTGACGGTGGAGTTTTTGACTACGCGCTTGCGCAGAAAAAGGCAGGTGTGATTCGCAATCTTGGCTTTGCATCGCATACGGTGGACATTGCCAATCGCTTTATTGCAACCGATAAAATAGACACCTTTATGTTCAGCATCAACGCCGCTTACGATTTTGACCCTGCGGTCTACGATGAGTTGGGTGAGGACAGCAAAAGCCGCGACAGTCTGACCGTTGCGCAGGATCGGCAGCGTCTTTTCCAAGAATGCGCAAAGCGTAATATTGGCATTACAGTTATGAAAGCCTATGGTGGCGGAAAGCTGCTGGAAGCCAAGACATCCCCCTTTGGCCGTGCTATGACAGCTACGCAGTGCATCCAGTATGCGCTTGATCGCCCGGCAGTGCTTTCCTGCATGCTGGGCATTCGAGATAAGGCTGATTTGGAGGCGGCAGTCAAGCTGTTCGATGCAACGCCGGAGGAACTGGACTATTCTTTTATCTCAAATATTCGTCCCAAAGAAATGTTAGGCTCCTGCGTCTATTGTAACCATTGCATGCCTTGCCCTGCCGGTATTAATATCGGGCAGACACATAAGTTTTTTGACTTATATTTAGCCGGGGACGAAATGGCGAAGGAGCATTATTTCGCCATGGAACGGCGCGCAAGCGATTGCACCCAATGTGGTGTTTGTGAAAGTCGTTGTCCTTTTGCCGTGAATGTAAGAGAAAAGATGGAAACTACGCAACAGGTTATGGGATAGGCTGTGTGCCGAGCACCCCGAGGACAAACCGCAGCACGCACTATAATTTTGGAGGTGGCGATGCGAAAAATATATCTTTTAATCATATCATTCTTTTTAATTGCCGCACTGGTTGGGTGCGACAATTCATCACCAGTAGATATGCCAGATAATCACGAAAGTGAAGCTATCGGTGACACGAGTAGCGATAACACAGATATAGTAAGCGAATCAAGTGAAGCAAGTGAACCTGACAAAAATGAATTGTCGACAGAAACATCAAACCCTGTTGGAAATGGCGATTCGGCAACAGAAACCCCTAGCTCACCCGAGAGCAATGCTGCCGAACCTTCTGAAGCGGATACTATAGCTATCACTGTAAACAGCGATAAGGTCTTTATCGCCAAGTTTTACGACAACGCATCAGCTGAGGCCATTATAGCGCAGATGCCACTCACCCTTGATATGAGCGATTATGGCGCCCAAGAAAAAATTGCAACTCTTACATTTGACTTGCCGAGTGCATCTACCGAAGTACCGAGCCGTATAAATATCGGCGATATCTATCTCTATAGCGGCAACAGTCTTGTCTTGTTCTATACCTCGTTTCCAAATGTGTATGGCTATGTGCCGGTGGGGTATGTCGATAATGTGGATGGATTAGTCGAAGCGCTTGGAGCCGGCAATATATTGGTAGAGTTTGATGTAGCGGGCGTGCACTGAACGAAATTTCGTTCCAGAAAATAAACCGCATACAAAATAAAGGAGGATATTGTAATGGAATACGTTAAACTGAACAACGGGATCAAAATGCCAATTTTGGGCTATGGCGTCTATCAAGTTCCGCCAGATGAATGTGAACGCTGCGTTCTCGATGCGATTAGCGTGGGCTATCGCTCAATTGACACCGCACAAGCTTATTACAATGAGGAAGGCGTAGGAAATGCCATAGCAAAATGCGGCGTGCCACGAGAGGAACTGTTCATCACCACAAAGGTATGGATTTCAAACTATGGCTACGAAAAAGCAAAAGCTTCTATCGATGAGTCCCTCCGCAAACTAAAAACGGATTATATCGACCTTCTGCTCATTCATCAGCCTTTCAGCGATTATTATGGCGCTTACCGAGCCATGGAAGAAGCCTATAAAAATGGCAAGGTGAAAGCGATTGGCGTGAGCAACTTCTACCCTGACAGGTTTATTGATATTTCCAACTATGCCGGAATTCAGCCTATGGTCAATCAAGTGGAAACTCATGTATTCCAGCAGCAGAAAAAAGCAAACGAATACATGAAAAAGTTCGGTACACAAATTATGTCGTGGGGACCGTTTGCTGAAGGGAAAAATGATTATTTTACGAATCCCACCCTCATGGAAATTGGCGCAAAGTACGGTAAAACAGCGGCGCAGGTTGCACTGCGATTCTTGATTCAGAATAATGTTGTTGTTATACCGAAGTCCTCTCACAAGGAGCGCATGATTGAAAATATCAATGTGTTTGACTTTACTCTATCTGAGGAGGACATAACTACTATTTCTGCCCTCGACACAGGTGCGAGCCTATTCTTCAGTCACCACGACCCTGATTTTGTGAACATGTTCCTGCAAAGCATAAAGCAGATGCCGTGATGAAAATTCGCTCATAGGAACGAGCGTTATAGCATACATTCGTGTAAAGGTGCACCCAACGCACCGAAAAATGCACCCAAATTGAAATGGGTGCATTTTTCGATAAAGCTCAAAACAATCGTGTAATTGTAGCAAAATCTTCCGAGGAAGCCATAAAAGGACGACAATTTTGCTACAATGTCGTTCATACAAAAAAAGCC
>JBKEBP010000104.1:0-2586 GCA_047973235.1 Suipraeoptans sp.
GACCATTTGTTAATGCCAGAGATGAAAAGTGAAGACACAGCACTTTGGTGGATGATATTACGGAGTGGATACCTTGCATATGGGCTGGATGAAAATCTGGTCTACTATAGAAGAGCTGGTAAATCCCTTTCTTCTAATAAAATAGAGGCACTTCGAAGAATATGGAACCTGTACCGAAAGGTAGCTGGACTTTCAGTGATAGAGAGTGCTATTAATTTTTGTTTCTGGGCAATAAGAGCAGTAAAAAGAAGAGTATAAGGGTAAAAGAGCAAAAGAAATTGAGAGTTATTTTGACGATTATGTAAGAATGTGCTATACTTTAACAGAATTTAGGGAGTATATATTTGAGTTATTTTATCTAGTTAGAGTTAAGAAAGGCATGGAATTAGGATGCATAAATTAGAGAGCTTTAAAAGACTGATATTGATTGCATTGGCAGGTATTTGTCTGATTTTGGAATCGTTGGTTTTTTACTATTTTTGGATGTATAATTTTAGACCAAGCATTACAACTATAACACAAGTGGATTATTTTTATCGAGCATCACTTTTACAGTCTGGATTTTATTTTGCTATTTTATTTTTCTTATCTCATATGTATGGTGGAATGAAAATAGGATATTTAAAAAGTGCAGAAGTAGTTTTTTCACAGGCATTTTCAACAATAATAACTAACATACTTATATATGCACAATTGTCTATTATGGCAAAGGAGTTTTTTAAAGTTAATGCTTATTTTGGAATGACTATTCTTCAGATACTTATTGTGTTGATATGGAACAATATTGCTTGTTGGATATACAAAACTATTTTTCCGCCTAGAAAAATGATAATGATACATGGAGAGAGATCGACAGAGGATATTGCCAATAAATTTCAAAGTAGAAAAGATAAATACAATATTGTGAAATACTTATATGCAGGAGAAAATATAGAGAGTGTGAAGCGAGAAGTATTAGAAGGATTTCAGGCTGGAGAGTTTCAGGCCGTTGTCATTGGAGATGTTTCTGCAAAAACAAGAAATGATTTTTTAAAACTTTGTTATGCACACTCCATTCGCATCTATATTATACCTAAAATTACAGATGTTATCTTAAAAGGCGCAGAAGAACTTCATTTATTTGATACGCCGATTTTTCTTACCAGAGAATATCGTCTGACTATGGAGCAGAGATTTGTCAAAAGAGCTATTGACTTTACATGTGCTTCAATATTGGCTATTATTACGTCACCGATTATGTTGATAACGGCTGTTATTATTAAAGCTAATGATGGTGGTCCTGTGTTATATAAACAAGTGAGATGTACTACAGATAGAAAAGAATTTTCGATTATGAAATTTCGCAGTATGTGTACCGATGCAGAAGCCGATGGGGTAGCGCGTTTGGCCAAAAAAAACGACAGTCGTATCACTCCAATTGGTAAGTTTATTCGCAAAGTAAGAATCGATGAGCTTCCTCAACTTTTTAATATCATAAAAGGGGACATGTCTTTTATTGGACCTAGACCAGAGCGACCAGAAATTATTGAACAATACACAGAACTTATGCCGGAATTTGTGTTTCGCACGAAAGTGAAGGCAGGACTTGCTGGATATGCACAGGTATATGGAAAATATAACACCTCTCCATACAATAAATTAAAATTGGATTTGACCTATATTGAAAATTACAGTATATGGTTGGATGTAAAATTAATGCTTTTGACATTAAAAATTTTATTCTGGCCCGATAGTACGGAAGGTGTAGAAAGCGAACAGATTACGGCGATGAAACAGGAAATAGAACTTAAAAAAAAGGAACAGCAAAATAAGGAACAGCAAAATAAGGAACAGTAAAACAAGGAATAGCAAGAAAAGAAATTGAAAGAAAAAAATAGTAAAACAAGAATAGTAGGAAAAGAAATAGTAAAAAAGAAACAGAAAGAAACAGTAAGAAAAAATAAGTGTAGAAGTATTTGGTAAGTGAAAGGGCAGGGTATGTGGAATGCCAGAAGCATATTATGGAAAAGAGCCTTGTGATCTAAGATTAATTGTACTACGACTGTTAGAGGATCTAAAAATGATTGTCCTTCTTACTGTTATGGGTACTATTGTGTTCGGTGGCAGTTATTATGTAAAAAATATCGTGTTTGTCTCGGAAAAATATTATGCAGCAACATCTAGCTACTATGTAGAGTATGATATAGATCCACAAGTAGGGAATCAATATACTTATATTAATGGGGTTTCCTGGAACAGTTGGATTAAAACAGAGGAGTTTCTTTCTGAAATTAGTGGTTTTATGAAAAGCGAAGTCGGGAAAGATGAGTTAAAGCAATACCTTTCCGCTAATTTACCCTCTGATTTGCGCATGCCAACCACTACGGTTACGACTACAGATCCGAACTTAAGTTTAGAAATTGCAGAAGCTGTGGAGCAGAGTTTTTTACTATTTGCGGATAAACAAATAGAAATTGATGAGATTCGAGTGGTGGATTCAGCGAAGGAAGCAAAGTTAATAGTGCCAGACGTACGTCCGATACGTGCATTTGTGTTAGGTGGTTTGATTTCTTTCTTATTTGTTCTTGGTATATATTTACTTAAGAT
>JBKEBP010000118.1:0-74286 GCA_047973235.1 Suipraeoptans sp.
TCTTGTATTTGCATTCATCTATTCTCCTAATAACAGAGTATAACAAACAGTCGGAATATGCAAGTGTTTCAGTCTATTGTGTTATCAGATTATCGTCTTTTGGAATTGTGTTATTTTCATAAAAAAGTAATAATGAAGACATGATAATAAGGCAATATGCACGAAAAAAGGAGGTCTTTATGGTAAAGCAAGTACTGAATCAGCAATGGAGTGTAGGTGAAAAGGCATCGGTGACGGATCTGGTTGGAGTCAAGGGGGAAGTAAAGAATGTTATACTTCCACATGATGCAGCGATGGATCAAATGAGAGATCCACAGATGGAGGATGGATATCAAAAAGGATATTTTCCGGATAAAGCCTACCAATATGAGCGAAAACTGGATGTACCTAATGAATGGAAGGAAAAGTCCGTATATCTGGAGTTTGAGGGAGTATTCAGGGATGCAGAAGTATTGCTGAATAAGAATGCAGTGGCAAGAAAACATCATGGCTATACAGGATTTACGGTATGTTTGGATCCGTTCTTAAATTATGGAAGTATGAATGATCTGGTTGTGACGGCAAAGTCGGGTAAAGAGCAGCATTGGTATTCCGGGACTGGCATATATCGACCGGTTAACTTGCTGGTCGGAGAATTGATACATATTGCTCCAAATGGGGTGAAGGTGACTCCGGTGGAAATAGAGGATGATTCTGCGGTTATTACTGTTGAGACAAAAATATGTAATAAATCCAGACGAACGGTAACTGTGTCATTACAATCGGTCATTAAGGATATGGACGGAAATATAATAGGAGAAGAGTTACTACCGGTTACCATTTTGGGAAATGCTCAGATAGTATGCAGACAGCGGATTGGGGTAACAAATATCACGAGATGGGGTGTGGACACACCTGTTCTTTATGATTGTGTTAGTATGATAAAGGAAGAGGGACGTGACTGTGATCAGTGCAATGTCCGCTTTGGCATTCGAACACTGTCTGTGGATGCGGGAAGAGGATTCCGCTTGAATGGTAAAGAAATAAAGCTCCGTGGGGCGTGTATCCATCACGATGCAGGGATCATCGGAGCAGCTGCATATAAATCTGCTGAAAAAAGAAGGATTAGAAAATTAAAAGAAGCTGGATTTAATGCAGTCCGGATGGCTCATAATCCCAGCAGCAGAGCAGTTTTAGAGGCTTGCGATGAAGAGGGAATGCTGGTCATGGAGGAAACCTTCAATGTGTGGAATGTAATGCGTTTCATTGATGATTATGCAGCATTCTTTCAAGATAATTGGGAAACGGATTTGGCGTCAGTTGTGGATAATGCTTATAACCATCCGAGTGTAATTATGTATTGCATTGGAAACGAGATTCAGGAAATTATTACCGCATCCGGCACCACTCTTTGTAGGGAGATTGCAAATAAAATGCATGAGTTGGATCCACAGCGATATTCTACATTGGCGATTAACGGGATGGTTTGTGTGTTCTCGGAGATGGGAAAATATGCTGAACAAATGGCAGAGGGGGCAGATATTAATCAAGCAATGGTGGACGTGGGAGAAATCATGTCAAAGATTATGCTTTCTGATACGGTTGGAGATGGAATTTCTGAATGTGCAGATTGCGTGGATATTGCAGGATATAATTATATGCAGGCAAGATATGAGATAGATAGTGAAGCTCATCCTAACCGCGTGATTGTTGGGAGTGAGACTCATCCGAGAGAGATTGATAAACTATGGAGCATGGTAAAGAAATACCCTAATATTATTGGTGATTTCACCTGGGTGGGATGGAATTATCTGGGGGAAGCAGGAATTGGCAGAAATAATTATGGTGAGGCGGTAGACCTTACGACCAGCTATTTGGGGGAATACCCATGGGTTGGATCTGCATGCGGAGACTTTGACATAATCGGAAACAGAACCCCAATTTCTTATTACAGAGAAATTGTTTATGGGTTACGTAAGGATCCATATATATCCATCTTAGAACCGGCTCATTATGGGGAGTTTTGTCAGGAATCACCATGGGGGTGGGCAGATTCTTATAGTGGATGGACATGGGATGGATATGAAGGTAAAAAAGTGCAGATTGCAGTGTATGCGGACGCAGATGAAGTTATTCTGTTTAAAAATGATATAGAGATTGGAAGGGCAGCCTGCGATGAAGAACAGAGATTTAAAGCATTATTTGAATCCATTTATGAACCTGGAACCTTACGAGCCGTAAGCATTCGTGGCGGTGAGATAACAGGAGAGTATGTCTTGGAATCCGCAAAGAGTGAGCCAAGACTAATTGTAAAGGTTGAAGAAAAAGAAGTAACATTTTCTAGTGAAACACTTATTTTCGCTGATATCAGCGTAGAAGATGAGCAAGGTAGAATTTGTCACTGCTGTAATCCTCAAATAACAGCAGAGCTTGAAGGAAGTGGGAGTTTGCTGGGCATGGGAAATGGTTCAACAATTACGGATGAACGATATGATGATAATGTTCATACGATGCATAATGGTAAGTTATTGGCAATAATCCGTCCGACTGCACCTGGAGAAATAATAGTAAATGTATCAGCGGATGGATTTAAGCAGGCACAGGCAGTTGTCTTAGTGAAAGCTTCCGGGGCGGAATAAGCTTCTGATGGTTAGAGGAGGAAAAGAATGGGAAAACGTTCTAATATAAATCAGACATTAAATTCAACATTATTTGAAAAAATTGTATATGCTTTTGGAGATGTTGGAAATATTTCATGGCTTTTAACGGCATCATTTTTAACCGTTTATTATACGGATTGTGTAGGACTGGATGCAGCCTTTATGGGAACAATGATGTTGTTGTGCCGTGTTTTTGACGGCGTATCGGATCTGATGATTGGTACACTTGTGGATAAGACCAGATCCAGATGGGGAAAGGCAAGGCCGTGGATTCTGTTCGTTATGATACCCTTGAACATTTCTGTGTATTTTATGTTCAATGTACCGCAATCTCTTAGTGGAAATGGTTTGTATGCCTATACGGCCATTACATATTTTTTGACAACAGTAGTATTCTATACAGCTATTAATATAGCATATCAGGCACTGCTTCCGAGATTCTCACTGAATGCACAGGATCGAAATGTCATTGGAGCCATTCGCACACTGGTTTCAAACATTGTAACGATTATAGTAAGTATGATTATTCCGGTCGTATTAAATAATAATGGTGGATATAGCTCGCAGGAAACATGGACATTAATCGTAATTGTATTGGGAATGATTTCTATTGCGGCATATGCTTTTACATTTTGTGGGATACGCGAGAAAGCAAGTGTAGTAGAAAACAATAAGGATAAAAAGGAAGTTGGATCTTTAAAGGTTGGTTTAAAGGCTTTGATATCTGAAAGATATTTTTACATTGCTGCATTTTTATTTTTAGCGTTTGCTATAAGTGGGGGTGCAACAGGTATTAATTTATATTTTGCAAGAGATGTGCTGAAGAATGACAATCTTTACGGAGTTATTACTTTGTTATCATTTGGACCTATGTTGTTAGGGGTGCCATTTGTGCCTATGCTATTTAAGAAATTTGGTAAACGAAACACAATATGTGTCGGATTAATCATTTCAGTTTTAGCAGGTTTGCTCAATCTGACGAATCCATATAATGTAACGTTGTATTTTGTAACTGCATTTTTACGTTCAATGGCTGCATCCCCTATGACAACATCATTGCTGACATTGGCAGGAGATATCGTAGATTATAACCAGTGGAAATATGGAATTCGGACAGAAGGACTTGCCACCAGCGCAAATAGTATCGGCAGTAAACTGGGAACAGGACTTGGTGCAGCGGTGTTGGGATGGGGGTTGAAAATTGGTGGATACAATGGTACAGTAGCAGTTCAAAGCCAGAGCACATTAAATGCGATTATTGCAATAGCAATTGGATTGCCTGTTTTGGTAACAATAATAGCATTTGTATTGATGCTGTTTTGGAATTTAGAAAAGTATGAAGGAGATATAAAGAAATTTCTTAATAGAAGCATGGAAAAGTAGAGGCGATTATGAAAAAAGTAAATGAAAAATACATTGATTTGGCGGAAATTTTTCAGGACAATATGATGTTGCAAAGAAATAAAGCTATTAAAATATGGGGTACATCAAAAAAGAATCAGAAATTGTCAGTGCTGATAGATGAAGTTCAGGTATATAATGGTGAGGTTTTGGCAGGGGATTTTGAAATTTCTCTGCCACCCCAGGAGGCGGCAGAAAATCGAACTTTATGTATTAGAAATGGTGAAGGAGAAGAAATATCAATTTACAATGTAGATATTGGGGAAGTGTGGATTGCTGGTGGACAAAGTAATATGGAGTTTCCGTTGTTGTGTGATAAAAATGGAGATCATACGATTGCGAGCGCAGATGATGAACATTTGCGGTACTACGAAGTTGGAAAATATGCTTTTGAAGGGGAACGAGAAGAGCAGTTGAAGGATGATCATCGCTGGAATCATTGGTGTAAGTTCGTTCAGGAAGAATGTACTCACTTCTCAGCCGTAGGTACTTATTATGCTATGTCATTGAGGAAAAAGCTAAATGTTCCTGTGGCTATTATCGGATGCTGTTGGGGCGGAACATCTGCATCAACATGGATGAGAGATGATTTGCTGCGGGCAGATAAAGAATTACAAGTGTATACGGATACTTATGATAAGGCTATTGCTAAGATAAATCTGGAAAAGTATTTTAAGAAAGATTGTAAAAACAGAACATTTATGGGAAGTGAAAAAAATACTATCGGTTCGGAAGTTACAATGAAAAATGAAGTAACAGCACCCATTAAGTTTCCGGTGAAACAGTTGGCAAAAGTTATGCTTAAGAATCATAAGACAGGACCTCACGACGCTAATAGGCCAGGGGGATTGTATCAGACTATGCTAAAAAATATTATTGGATTTTCAGTCAGAGGTGTCATTTGGTATCAGGGAGAGGGTGATGAACAGTATTCAGCTTTATATAGTCGTCTGTTTACAAAGATGATTTTTTGTTGGAGAAAGGAATGGGAAGATGAACTGCCATTTCTCTTTGTGCAGTTGGCTCCATGGGAAGAGTGGATGGCAATGGATGGCAGGAATTTCCCGGAGATTCGTGCACAGCAGCAATATGTGGAGGATCATGTCGAGAGAGTTTATATGGCTTCCATTATGGATGTGGGAAGCCGATATGATATCCATCCAAAGCATAAAGAGCCCGTAGGTGACAGATTAGCACGTTTAGCTTTTAATGAAATATATGGAATGAAGCAGGAATATTGTCATGCACCAAGGATATTAAAGGTAGAAAGATCCGGGGAGGATATAATCGTATCTTTTGATTATGTAGAGGGTGGATTAGTAGTAAAAGGAAATATTGAAGGATTATTCTCGGTAACACAGAATGGGCGGAATATACCATTTGTTAATAGCGTCAGCAAAAATCAGATTGTACTGACTTGTAATGGTTTGACAGAAGAGAATGTAGTGATTGCGTTTGCATACCGACCGTTTCTAACAATGAATATACTTAACCAAGGAGGGCTGCCGGCGCGGCCATCTGCACCACAAGTAATATAAGGAGGCAGTAATGGCATATAAAAAATATTTTACATTAAGTTTTGATGATGGTCTGGAGCAGGATAAAAAGATTATACGTATTCTAAAGGAAAATGGTATGTATGGATGTACTTTTAATTTAAATGCTGGTTTACTGGGGCGTAAAAAGGCTTTAGGAAGAATCGGTGAATATGGTTTTGTGGAAAAAGATGATTTAAATGTTTTGCATAGGAAACATCGCTTAATTCATTATGTGCAGCAATATCGCATTCCATCAGATGAAATTGCTCAGGTATATGATGGGTTTGAGGTGGCATCACATGCCTATCTTCATGAGAACTTGAAAAGAATATCTGATTCCGATTTGGATATATGCATACAGAAGGATGTAGAAACATTGAAGGAACTTACCGGGCAAACCATTTCCGGTTTTGCCTATCCATTTGGTGCAGTATCAGATAAGGTGTGTTCAGTATTGAAACGGAATGGAATACGCTATGCGAGAACCACGATGTCCAGTAAAAGCTTTGATATACCGGAAAATCTACATAAATTGGCACCGACCTGTTGGATCGGTCAGAAAGAAACATTCGGTATTGTAAAACGCTTTGTTGAGGAGGAGCCAATAGAGAGGGATATGATGCTGTATATTTGGGGACATGGATATGAGTTTGACTTTGGGACGGAACGCAATAACTGGGATAACCTAAAACGAATATGCGATTTGATTGGCAGCGCAGACGACATCATCAGCCGTTCGAATGGGGAGATACTTATAGAGCAAAGGTAGGATATGTAATAAGTAATTGCGTTTACATGCATTGGGAGGGTCCGGCATTGAATAATGAAGAGTATCAGTTTTTGAAAAATATGCTGTATGCACATGGTGTTGGTATCCATGTTTTTGAAGCGCCATATGAAGTCTTGCACTTATTCGACATGGGCCTACGTAAGAGCCTGTATCGGGACTATGACTATATGCAGGTGGAACAGCAGTTAAGAGCATTTTGTCATAAAGAGGTTATTTATACAGTACGTGATATCTTTGGAGTCCATTTTATTGTTATGGCAGATCCGAATACTGAAAATGATGTCATTTATATGATTGCCGGTCCCTACCTGGATCAAAGTGACAGGCCATCGCCGGAAGAGATGGTGAAAAAGCATAATATGGAACTGTATCATAATACTGTTTTAAAGGAGTACTATAACAGCTTGCCGTTATGTCTGGACCTTGAATCGACGATTTCTACTTTTATGAACTATTTCGTAAAAGAGGAGCAGTTCGGGATGGACTATCTGGAGCTGGAGTTCGGGGAGCATCAGGATGGTATCGAGTATCAGATTGATGTTCAGAATGATTTTGCGATGGAACTGATAGAAGAACGTTATCAATTTGAAGATGCCTTGCTGCAGGCAATTGAAGAGGGTGACCAGACCAGAGCGATGCTGGCGATGAATGAAATCGGGAAGTTTCGGATGGAGGCCAGGACGAATGACTATCTGCGCAATTACCAAAACATGATGCTGACATTAAATGTACTGTTTCGCAAATCTGTTCAACAGACCCGGGTACATCCGGCTCATATCGACTCGGTTTCAACAGCTTTTGCACGAAAGATTGAGGTGTCGCGCAATCAAATGGAGTTGTCAGGACTGATGAGGGAGATGATCAGAAAGTATTGCAATTTAGTTCAAAGTTACTCATTGAAAGATTACTCTGAGCTGGTTGAAAATGTGATCAACTGGGTCGAATTTAATTTGCAGGAGCCTCTTGCACTAAAGTATCTGGCAGAGAAATTCTCGGTAAATGCAAGTTATCTATCCGGACAGTTCAAGCGGGAAACGGGAGAAACAATGACGAACTATATAAATGGCAGACGGATTCAGAAGTCATTGTATTATCTGACCACAACCAGGCTTTCAATCCAGGAAATAGCGGCCAAAGTGGGGATTTATGATGAGAATTATTTTTCGAGAATATTCAAAAGAGTTAAAAACATGACACCACGTGAATACCGTAATCGCTTGAAGTAGTGTCCCTAGAGCGTGTCTGAAGGTAAACATAAAAGGATAATAGACAAATGTTGATAGATTTGTTTATTATCCTTTTTTAAGGCTTGCGTACTTGATAAAGAGTGTATATCATAAAAACCCAAAGACAACAAATGTTGATTAAAAAGATAAGGAGAACAACAAAATGGCAAGTAGTAAGATGGATCAATTAAAAGAAACGATGAAACAGATGATGGCAGTAGGTTTTGCGCCTAAATTTGACGGAAGTGTCGATGTAGATGTGTTAAGAACCACCATCAATGGGGCACAAAAACGCATGCCGACAGAACCGGGAGTGACTTTCGAGACGATAAATTATGGCGGTATTGATGGCGAGATTAATCATCCTCAGGAAGAGGATGATTCCGCAATCATTCTTTATATTCACGGCGGTGGATTGATAACCGGCGATGCCTTTTCTTCAAGAGGATATGGATCAGTGCTTGCAGCAGAATCCGGTTTTCCTGTATATACGGTGTCTTATCGCCTTGCACCTGAGAACCCATTCCCGGCATGCTACGAGGATTGCTATCATTTCTATCAGGCAATCGCAGCAAAGTATCAGGATAAACCGGTCTATCTGGTTGGTGAGAGTGGTGGTGCCTATTTATGTCTTGCAGTATCCATGATCGCGCGGGACAATGGAATTAAGAGCCCGGCAGCGATCGCACCATATTCAGTCCCCATTGATTTTACCGGTCATATTGACAGGACCTCTGCTAAGGATCAGGATTTTACTATAAATGCAGACGGAATGAATTGGCTGAAAAGCCTTCTCGATCCGGAGGGCAAATTCGTGAATGAAAAATATGCACATCCATATCTGGACGATATGAAAGGAATGCCACCGATGTTTCTGGCATGGGATGATAATGAGCATCTGGCAATTGACCAGGAAATCCTGGCAGAAAAGGTAAAGGCAGCAGGCGGTGAAGTAGAGTGCAAGGCTTATCCGGACTGTTTCCATGCATTTGCAACTGCAAACAGAGGCACACCGGAGAGTTATGAAATATTAAGAAATACGATTGCCTTTTTCAAAGCACACAAATAGAATCAAAATTACATTATTAAATCAATGGTTGGATGTATCCTTTGAGGTTGCCTTAGAGGACACATCCATCTTTTACGTTACAACTAAAGCAACATATTGGTAGATAATTTCAGCCATCTCGCGGGGCGTTTCCCGGCATCCGCTTTTTAGCCAGCGGGTAATCAGTGCAGACATCCCGCCGGAGATGAAATAGCACAGGTCGATATTCCCTTTATGCGGGTTGATGACGTCCAGAAAGCGGTCAATGAAGTTTGCCGGCATCATGCCAAGTTTCATATACAACTGGTAGGCATACTTTTCGCGCAGCAGGATTTCAAGAGACTCTGCGAAACCATCGATCAGTGCAGCCTTATCCATAACACTATCCGGCTGCCCGAAGAGGTTGACCTGGAGCTGGAACATCTCGTCAATGTAGTCCTGCAGGATATCCTGAGGCAGAGTGTAATACTTGTAGAAGGTAGTGCGGTTAATGGAAGCTTTCTTACATAGTTCTGACACGGTGATTTCTTTCAGTTCTTTATTTTGGCATAATTCTAACAGTGCGTTCTTTAAAGTTTTTTTTGTTTTTTTGATACGAATATCCATGTGGTATGCGCTCCTTGGCTGTTATAGCAATATAATAAGGCAGGGGAGAGAAAATTGCAACAAAATCCAAGGTAGTAAAACCATTAGAAGCAATTATTTCTCTACTCTATTATCACTCACCGGAAGATAGAGATTAAATTGAATGATAAAAAGAAAACAACAAAAATTGTGCTAGTTTAACTCAAAAGAATTCTAAAGATTTTTAACTGCAAAGCTTATACTAAGTGTGAAGAAAACTTATATGAGGGAGGTCAATTATGACTAAAGAAAAGAAACAAAGGGATCCCAATCGACTTGGTCTTGGACGGCTGCTGGCATTTAAGAGTTCCGACGTGTCGCAGGCGGCGGTGCAGTCGATTGTACTGGGTTTTTTAACACTGTATTGTACGGATACGCTGGGAATCAATGCTGCTTTGATCGGTACCTTGCTGATGGCGAGTAAGATTTTCGACGCTGTCACAGATGTATTTGCCGGCTGGCTGGTAGACAATACCAATACCAAATTAGGCAAAGGGAGGCCGTATGAACTGTGTATCATAGGAGTTATGATTTGTTCGATCGGGCTGTTTAGCGCCAGTCCGGAGTGGTCACAGTTTGCCAAGTGCGCTTGGATATTTGTGATGTATACTCTGGTGTTCTCTATCTTTACCACAATGCGTGCCGCAGCTCAGACTCCGTATACAATCCGGGCATTCAGCAATAATCAGGTGCTGATCACCAAAGTAGCTTCTTATGGCGGCATGATTACGATGGGATTTTCGATCGTTGTCAATATCGCATTTCCGATTGTGATGAGTAAACTGGCGACGAGTGCTTCAGGATGGACAGCGACGGTAGCGATTTTTGCGGTTCCGCTGTTACTGATTGGTCTGCTGAGGTTCTTTTTGATCAAAGAAGATCCTTCTATCGATGCCGGACAACAGCATAAGAAGGTTTCGTTTAAAGAGATCTTAACAATGTTCAAGACTAATAAATACGTATGGTTTTATGCAGTCATCATGCTCTGCTTTAATATTCTCACTTCGTTAGGGGTCACAACTTATTACTTTAAATGGATCATCGGCAATACTGCGTTAATGGCGGTCACCTCGGTGTTTTCGATTGTTACCCTGCCACTAATGCTATCGTTCCCATTTATTATGAAGAAAATGGGCAGTATGGGTAAAATGGTTAGCAGTTTTTCGGTGATTGGCATGATTGGTTATGCTATTGTATTTTTATCAAACGATTGGCTGCCGGGAGTATTTGGCGGGGGGATACTGGGAGCTTTTGCAACACTGCCGCTGGCTTATTACGGTATTCTTTTTATCATGAAATGTTGTACACACAATGAAATGAAAGGGCTGCCACGAATGGACGGTTCTTCTAATATACTCTCAAACTTCATGAGTAAATTCGGAGCGGCTGCCGGTTCAGCGATCACCGGAGTTCTGCTTGGTATTGCCGGATATGTCTCGGGCGATAGTGTAGCGGCTCAGCCGGACAGTGCTATCTTAATGATCCGCATTTTATACGCCATAGTACCGATCTTACTTCTAGCTGTCATCAGCATTTGCGCGAGAAAGTTCATTGTTCTGGAAAAAATGATTCCGGAATGGGAAGAAAAATGCAAAAAAGATCTTGAATCAGTTTAAGAAAGGACATTATGAGAAAACGGATATTATTAAATAAGGATTGGAAGTTTATCAAAGAGCGTAACAGTCTTCAGGGGTTATCTAATATACCGGGTGAGCGTATCCATCTGCCGCATACATGGAATGCGGCGGATGGACAGGATGGCGGAAACGACTACTATCGGGGCGTCTGCTGGTATGTAAAAGAGTTGAGCATACCTAAGATAAGTGAGTTGGAACAAGTGTATTTGGAGTTTCGCGGCGTCAATTCTTCGGTGGATATTTATATGAATGAGCAGCATCTGTACAGGCATGATGGTGGATATTCGACGTTCCGCGTACCGGTTACAGCGGAATTAAAGGAGCAGAACCGGCTGGTGGCAGTTGTTGACAATCAGAAAAATGATTACGTTTATCCGCAAAAGGCGGATTTTACATTCTACGGAGGGATTTACCGAGATGTATATCTGATCACGGTTCCACGGGAGCATTTTGCACTGGAGTATTATGGCAGTCCCGGAATCAAAGCGACACCCCGGGTGAAGGAGAACCGAGCCGAGGTAACATTAGAAGCGTATACGGAAAATGTACCGGATGATTCTGCGGTAATATTTACTTTGTCAAACGGTGATTCGGTCAGAACCGTGGTTCAGGGCGGGAAAGCAAAGGCGCAGATTCAGATTGAAGATGTCAGGCTTTGGGATGGCATCGAGGATCCCTACCTGTATACGGTAACCGCAGTGCTCGAAAAGTCGATGGATGAGGTCAGTATAAGCTTTGGTTGCCGGACGTTCGAAATGGATCCGGAGAAAGGATTTTTCCTGAATGGCCGCAGTTATCCGTTGTGCGGCGCGGCCAGACATCAGGACCGGCAGAGCGTTGGCAATGCGATTACAGCTGCGATGCAGGATGAAGATATGCAGATCATCCGGGAGATGGGAGCGAACAGTGTTCGGTTGGCACATTACCAGCATGATCAGTACTTTTACGATTTATGTGATCGATACGGCTTGATTGTCTGGGCCGAGATCCCGTATATCACCGAGCACTTACCAAAGGGACGAGAAAATACGGTCACACAGATGACCGAACTGGTGGTGCAGAACTATCATCATCCGTCAATCGTGTGCTGGGGTCTCTCGAATGAGATCACAGCGACCGGAGGTCCGGCAGAGGAGATTACGGAAAACCATCGTATCCTACATGAGCTATGTCACAAACTGGATGCAGCACGACCGACGACAATGGCGCATGTGTTTATGCTGGATATCGATGATCCGTTGGTTTCGCTGCCGGATATCTGCTCTTACAATCTTTATTACGGGTGGTATATCGGTGAAAAAGAGGAGAATGATCATTGGTTTGATCAGTTTCACGAGAAATATCCGAATACAGTGATCGGACTTTCGGAGTTTGGAGCGGATGCGAATCCGGCTTATCAGAGTGAGAGTCCGGGGAAAGGTGACTGGAGTGAGAGTTATCAGGCATTGTATCATGAACATATGCTGAAGATGTGGAGTGAGCGGCCATTTATTTGGGCGATGCATGCGTGGAACATGTTTGACTTCGGTGCTGATGGCCGTGATGAAGGCGGAAAACCGGGGCAGAATCAAAAAGGACTGGTAACCTTTGACCGAAAGCTTAAAAAAGATGCCTTCTATATTTATAAAGCATATTTAAGTAAAGAACCGTTTGTACATATCTGTGGTCGGCGTTATATTGCCAGATCAGAGGAGAATACGCAAATCAAAGTATATTCGAACCGGAAAGACATTACCTTATATGTTGACGGGAAAGAGCTAGCAACGAAAAGCGGGGAAAAAGTATTTGTCTTTTCAGTTCCGATCAGCGGGGAACATCAGATAGAAGCGAGAAGCGGCAGGTATTCGGATCAGATCGTAATTCACAAGAGTGCAGAACCTGACAAAACATATCTAAAAGATCCGGAACGGATCGTCAACTGGTTTGACCGGGATGATATGCAGGAACGCGAGGGCTATTTCTCGATTCGTGACTCGATTGCTAACATAAAGGCGGTACCGGAAGCGGCGGCACTATTAGCCGAAATTAATGAAAAAGCAGCAGCTGCATACGGCGATGTGGCAAAGAATGTGAAGATGCCGGAGTCGTTACAAAGGCAGATGGATGCGATGTCGGCCGAGGCGATGCTCAGACAGGTCAGTAAGGTGATTACACCGGAAATGGTGGTCGATTTTAACCGAGAGCTGAACAAGATTAGGAAAAATGGCAGTTGGAGGATTACCAATGACAAATCTAAGTGATATGTATAAAGATATACTGGAGCATCCGGATATTCATCCCTATCCGGAAAACATGCAGCTGGCAAGAGCTTGTGCTGCCGATGGGATGGTTTTGCTTAAAAATGACAAACAGGCACTGCCACTTACGGCAAAAAAAGTGGCAGTGTTTGGCGCCGGGGCTGCCGATACCGTGACATGCGGTACCGGCAGCGGTTATGCTACGGCACCATATACGGTTAGTGTTATGGAGGGGCTGATAGCGGCAGGCGTGGAGCTGACCACGCTGACCTGGCTGGAACGCTTTATCGCCGCTACTAAAAAAGCAAATGAAGAAGATACCACCCTAACGCCAATCAAGCGAATGTGGAGCGGACTACGGATCCTGATCGATGATCTGGAAATAACCGAGTCGGAATTAAAAGAGGCACGCACAGCTGATACAGCGATTTATGTGATTCGCAGGAATGCCGGTGAAAATGGTGACCGGAAGGCAGAGAAGGGCGATTACTATTTGAGTGATATCGAACGGAGAAATCTCGAGACTCTGGGAGCGAACTTTGATAAAACCATCGTGGTACTTAATACCTGTGTCGTCGACGCGTGCTTTATCGAGGAAATTCCCGGGCTGGAAGCTTTACTATATATGGGATTAGCCGGAAATGAGAGTGGAAATGCCCTTGCCGATATACTTACCGGCAAGGTGTGTCCCAGTGGCCGGCTGACCGATACCTGGGCTAGAAAATACAGTGACTATCCGGCGGCCGGAACATTTGGAGAAAACGCCGGAAATCCGCTGCAGCAGGACTATCAGGAGGATATCTTTGTAGGTTACCGATATTTTGACAGTTTTGGCGTAGAACCGTTTTATCCGTTTGGATACGGGTTAAGCTATACTTCCTTTAAGACAGAGGTTATGTCGGTAGCGGCTGACTGGCAGCGGGTTGTGATTCGGGTACGGGTTACGAACACCGGAAAATGCCCCGGGCGGGAAGTCGTGCAGGTGTATGTGACGGCTCCGGAGGGAAGACTGGTTAAGCCTTATCAGGAATTAAAAGGTTTTGGCAAAACAGCAGTGCTCAAACCGGAGGCAGCGACGGAGCTTCAGATCAGCATTCCAACTGAAAGTCTGGCTTCCTATAATACAGATGCTGCCGCATTTATTATGGAGGCGGGAGACTATCTGATCCGGGTTGGCGGTGACAGCAGAAATACCAAAGTTTGCCAGATCATCAGGCTAGATATGACAGCGGTTGTGCGCACGGTGAATAACGAAGTTTGTCCGGATCATGAACTGCAGTTGCTGGTGCCGCCGGTTAGGGTAAAGGAAGTGAGTAGGGCAGAAGTAACATGCTTAGCTGCAGCGGACTGTCCGGTAGTTGATGACAGCATTAAGCTTACGGAGGATGCGCAGCCCTTGACACCACCGAATGCTCTCGGGTGTACATTGCCGGACGTGAAAGCCGGAAATGTGACGCTGGAAGAGTTTACTGCCAGCCTGGAACCTGAGGTCTTGTATCGGTTGGTAGCGGGAGCATCAAATGAAACCCATTACGAGACTCCGGTCAGAATGAAGCAGAAAGCAGAGCCGGTGAAGGCACCTTCCTCATCGGGCAGTACAACGGCTTTGTTTACTTCATCACTGGGAATTCCAAACTGTAATATGACCGACGGACCGGCCGGGCTGCACATGTTGGGCTGCGCCACGACATCGTATCCGGCGGGAATACTGATCGCACAGACGTGGGATCAGGACTATGCACAGGCACTTGGGTCTGGTATGGGAAAGGAAATGGAGCACTATAAAAATAGCGTCCTGTTGGGGCCGGGGATGAACATCCACCGTGATCCGCTCTGCGGCCGGAACTTTGAGTATTACTCGGAAGATCCGCTGTTGACCGGGAAGATGGCAGCTGCGGCGACCAAAGGTGTTCAGAGCGTTCCGGGAATCTTTGTTGCGATCAAGCATTTTGCATGCAACAATCAGGAAGCGGAACGAACCTTAACTAATAGTACGGTATCGGAGCGGGCGCTGCGGGAGATTTATCTGCGCGGATTTGAAATATGTGTCAGGGAAGCAAATCCTAAGACCGTTATGAGCAGCTACAATAAACTAAATGGTGTCCATACCTCATCAAATTATGAATTACTGACGGAGATACTCAGAGGTGAGTGGGGATTTTCCGGGCTGGTTATGACCGACTGGGGATCAAAGAGCGATAAGAGTCAGGATCTACATGCCGGGAATGACCTGATCATGGGTGGCTATCGCAGCCAGTTCCTGAAGGCGGCATTCGAAGGGTCAAAGCCGGAGTTTGCTGCGGATGGTTTTGTGAAAGAGGAAGAGTTTGAAGTATATGGCGGTTTCATGAAAGAGCAGGTACAGTACTGGAATGCCTTTGTGCCGTCGGCAGATGGGAAAGATGAGATAAAGGTTATGGTTGCTGCTGACACAGCGGTAAATCCCCGGGTTCTTGAACTTGAGCAGGACGGTATCGCATCGATAGCAGAAAATGCGGATGGCAGCCGGATGATTACTTATCGCGGGACAGATAGAGGAGCGTATCTTTCCCTAGGTGATTTGCAGCGCTCGGCGTTGCGTGTTCTTGATATGGTTATGAATTCTTCGGCATATGATAATATGCTGAAGCAAAATGGACTGTAGAGGGGATATTATGATACAATAACCAGCTAGCTAGACGTAGCAATTTTGAGGAGGAAATAATCATGAAGACACAGGCAATGAACCCATTTCTACCATTAGCGGAGTATATACCGGACGGAGAACCACATGTGTTTGGTGACCGCATTTATTTATTTGGTTCCCACGATACAGAAGGCGGCGAAAGATATTGCGCTGAGCAAAATTACTTAGGGTATTCAGCTCCTATTAGTGATTTATCAGACTGGAGATGTGATGGTGTCATATATGATGTGAAGCAGGATCCATATGGTAAAGTAATGAATGCCGATCTCTATGCACCGGATGTGGTACAGGGAAATGACGGGAAATATTACTTATACTACCCATTATCAGGAGGAGATGCAAAGGGACATGGACTTGAGAAGGTAGATGGGCATGATCTCATTCAGGTGGCGGTATGCGATACACCAACCGGAAAGTATGAATATTATGGATATGTGAAAAATTCTGATGGAACACCACATCGACCATATTTAGATGGAGATCCGGCAGTCATAAATGATGATGGGGTGATTCGTGTGTATCATGGCTGGTCCTTATCCATGCGAGCAGCAGCGGCTCATTCGGCAGGAAAGCCGGAGCAGCAAAGGGAAGCTCAGCAGACCCCGGAACCAGGTAGTCCCGAAATGCAGGAATCTCTGAAAATGGTTTACAAGATGCTTTTTCATAGAAGTGAGGAAGAGGTAAAAGATCTGAAATATCCCCTTATGGGAGCAAATACTATCGAATTGGCAGATGATATGTTGACTGTAATTAGCGAATCAAAACGTATTGTTCCAGGGCAAATGGATACACCAAAAGATAATTGCTTTTATGGTCATGCATTTTATGAAGCGGCATCTATACGCAAGATTAATGGACTTTATTATTTCATTTATTCCTCAGAAAACAGCCATGAATTATGTTATGCGACCAGTAAGTATCCGGACCGTGATTTTGTATATCGTGGTATTATTATTGCACTTGGTGACGTTGGTTACAATGGCCGACAAGAAGATGATAGATTGAATATGACAGCAAATAATCACGGCAGCTTAGAATGTGTGAATGGGCAGTGGTACATTTTCTACCATCGTCAGACTCATAATGGCACGTTTAGCCGTCAGGCATGTGCAGAACCAGTAGAGATATTAGCAGATGGAAGCATTCCACAGGTGGAATGCACAAGCTGTGGTTTAAATGGCGGACCACTGAAACCAGAAGGAGAATATCAGGCAGCATATGCTTGTAATATTACCAATGGTCATATGCCTCACGCCACCAACACGATGGTAAATGCAGATATTCCGTTCTATACACATCAGGGTGAAGAGCGTTTTATTACCAATATTAAGGATGGTACCATGATCGGATACAAGTATTTTGCATTTGACGGAATGTATCGTTTTGCGGTTCAGTATCGTGGAGAAGGCGACGGAGTAATCCGTGTTTCTACTGTGATGTGGAGCAAAGATGAGACCAATGCAGTGATTACACTGACACCAGGTGAAGCATGGTCAAAAGCAGAAACAGTAATTGATGTATCAGGTGTCAAAGGATTATATTTGACATATAAGGGAAGTAAAGCAATCGATTTACTTTCTATCACATTTGAAAAAATATAGTGAAGATGTCAAAGGAGGAAGATAATGTACAACAAAATCAGACCCGGCCGGGAGTGGCTGGATACGAAAGGAAAAAAGATCGAGGCACACGGTGGCTATATGCTTTATGAAAACAATACCTTTTACTGGTACGGTGAGAATAAAGAGCGCACTGATGGTGAGAACAAGATCTGGACCTGGGGGGTAAAGTGTTATTCTTCAAAGGACTTATATAATTGGAAAGATGAAGGATTTATTATTGAAGCCGATCCTGAAAATCCGGAGTCTATGTTTCATCCGGAGCGTCGTCTGGATCGCCCGCACATTATATACAATGAACAAACGGGAAAATATGTGTGTTGGATAAAGTACAGTGGCGATGATGCGTGCTTTGCAATCTTAACAGCTGACCATATATTAGGACCTTATGAAGTAAAAGAAGAGCGCTTTCGTCCTCATGGGAAGAAGGCAGGAGACTTTGATGTGGCCGTAGACGAAGAAACGAAAAAGGCACACCTTTACTTTGATAGTGATCATACCGGACTGACATGCGTGGAGCTATCAGAGGATTATCTGAATGTAACAGAAGAAGAATCCATGCATTTCGATGATCGCCATCCACCGTTCGTACGGGAGGCACCAGCGCATTTTGTAAGAAATGGACGGCACTACTTGCTTACCAGTGGTTTGACCGGATATCTGCCGAATCCGTCAGAGGCAGCCGTTGCTGAAAACTTTCATGGACCATATACGATTCAGGGTAATCCTCACGTTGCTGATGAAAGCTATGCATCCTTTAACAGTCAGATATCCTGCATCTTTAAACATCCGGGGAAAAAAGATTTATACATCGCCATGGCCGACCGCTGGGTACCGGAATACGTTGTGACAAAAGAACGCTATCAAGCAATCGAACGAGCAATTGGAGCACGTTTTGATCAACGATATCAACCAACTGAGGAAGATATAAAGTTAATTAACGAAAGCCCGATACTGGCATCGGCGAATACTTCAAAGTCTACATATGTATGGCTGCCGATTCGTTTTGACGGTGAGCGCGCATTGATTGACTGGAAAGAAGAATGGTCGGTAGAAGATTACGAATAGATAGTATGAATCGGGGGGCTTATTGCCCCTCAGTTCATACTATGTTTTTTACTTAGTAAGTAAGCATTATCTATCAAAACAATGGTGCCAAAGTTCGCAGTATGGTATCCGTTAGTCCGCTCCATAACCCGGTACGACAATCTTCCAACAATATAACGCGGCATTTTTCAAATACATCCAGCGCATCGGATTCCATAGTGCGAATGCAGTCTGTGCCATACAACATACAGCCACATTCAAAGTTTAGAAAGAAGCTGCGATAATCAAAATTGATTGTACCGATCATGGCGTATTCGCCGTCACAAATACAACTTTTTGCGTGGATGAATCCGGGAGAGTATTCATATATCTTCACGCCTTGCTTGAGCAGGGGCGCATAGTTTGAACGGGTCAAGCGGTAAACGATTTTCTGGTCCGGGATGCCGGGTGTTACTATTCTGACATCAACCCCACGCTTTGTGGCCATAGTTAGCGCAAGTTGCATTGCGTCATCAATAATGAGATATGGTGTAAAAATGTAGATATAACTCTGCGCCTGATTAAGCATATTGATGTAAGCATTTCGAGCGGATGACTCATCATCCAGTGGAGAGGAGCCAAACGGCTGTACAAAACCGTCTTTTTCAGAGCAGAGCGATTGACCACGATATCCGCTTATATCCTTATCTTGTTTATTAGCGGCGCTCCACATGGTCAGGAACATGCTTGTATAGCTCCAAACCGCATCGCCCTCTAAGCGAATACCGCTATCTTTCCAATGTCCGTGTTTTTCTATTTCATTGATATATTCATCGGCCAAATTGACCCCACCGGTAAAAGCCACTCGCCCATCAACCACAAGAATTTTTCTGTGGTCACGGTAATTCATGAATTTAGAAATTGAGGGATAAATGCGGTTGAATGGAATGCATTTAATGCCTCTTTTTTGTAACGACTTTGCATATCGGCCAGGAAGCAGAAGCAGGCTTCCTACATCATCATATAAAACACGAACCTCAACGCCTGCCTTAACCTTCTGCTCCAATATTTCAAGAATCGCATTCCACATCTTCCCTTCTTCTATGATGAAAAATTCAAGAAATATAAACCTCTTTGCACTTTTTAGGTCATCGAGCATTGCCTCAAACAATTCTTCACCCGACGGAAAATAGGTGGTGCTTGTGTTGCCATAAACAGCCGCATCCGCTTGATTTTCCAAATATCGAGCCATACCGGAGTGCTTAGGTTCGTCCGGATATATTTTCCGGATGTGGGTTGCGCTTTCTTGTGGCAGCACGTCCCGGAAATTTCTAAACTTTTTTCTAATCGTTTTTTGACCTAATCTATTGCCAAAGCGGATATAAGCGATTGTTCCTAAAATTGGAACCATTAAAACTACAGACAGCCAAATAATTCTGTAGGACGGATGACTGTCATGAGCAATGATGTATATTGCGGCAATTCGCCCCAGTGCCGAGACGAACAACCAAAACCAAAGAGGGTACCCGGGGGTTGCATTGACGAATAATGTGAGACGATAGATGATTTGTACAATTAGGATAACTGCAATAACAGTAATTCTGCTTACAATAAGTAGTTTTCGTTTCATTTCACTAGTGGCTCCTTACAGCCTCAATATTTGACAGTTTCCGAATAACGGGATTTTCCAAGTCCCTTTTTGAAGGCAACGGATAAACCCAACAACGCTGCAAATTGTAACATATAAACCAGGAATGGCCATTGGAAGCCAGACAAGTGGCCGACTCGCAAACAAGTTGACTGCGAACGGATGATTGAACAATAAATGTATAGAAAAAATATCTACTACGCCGGACATTAACCCGACCCCAACATAATATGCTCCTGCAAAAAATAGTGAGAAGAAGCTAATGGAGCATAATAACATACCTTGGTTTGCATTATGCCGCGCCCGCGGGTCGCCCGGAGCAAGCAACATAGGAATGCAGAACATGGGCAGAATATACGCAAAAGCGTTTATAAGGCTTCCGCCTTCCTTTGCCCGAAAATCATCGTTATCGTTTGGTACCGTATGTATTGGTGGTGTGTTATGCTTGCCGCACGAGGGGCAAAATCGATCGTTGGCGGTTAATTCCCGCCCGCATGTACAATTAAACATGGTACAGCCTCCTTTTTAAATATATATTATGATTAGTTTAAGTTGCTTTTTGAGTTTCCTGCCCATCAAAGGCAATATTGACATTCCCCATGATAACGCTTGTTTCCAAAATCTTTGAACCGTTACCATGAATATCTGTTTGGGGTGACTCAAAACTTCCGGTACGGCGGATTGTTTTGAAGTTTTCTTTATTGTCGGCAACTGTGCAGTCAATGCTTCCGGTTTGCGCGGTCAAGAAAATTCGATTCCCTGTTCCAATCCGACGGGCACTAATGCCACCAACAGTCGTGCTTAACGACAAGTCCTGTTCCGCGTGAAGATTACTGGCGCTAATCTTTCCCACTGCGTTTTTGATAAAAACCGACTCATCTGATTTGACATTTACCACATCAATCCATCCGGCAGAAGAGGTCACATGAATCGCTTCATTGGTAGCTATTCCGACGAGTTCAATTTTTCCGGTATCAGTAGATAGGGTAATGCTGCCATTGTAATCATTTGGAACTTGTACATGGACTTGCTTGTGCTTTTCAGAGAGAAATACATCTGAGATATTCTGAAATCCAAGATAATTCCGCTCCCTGATATGCAAGTGACCATTGCTTTGCTCAACAGCCACCCCCCAACTCCCTGTTTCCCCCCAAGTAATTCTGACTGCATCAAGATTGGCACTCATCACCGAAACATTCAGAACTTTACAGGAAAGATCAATCTGAGTTATCGGTTCTTCACAAACAATCGTTTTGAAATCCTCGTGAATCGTTTGTCGATGGGTTCCATGGAAAAAGGTTGATGATGAGCCGTCCACCACCTTGCCACACTGTGGGCAATATACTGTACCTTGCCGTATCGCTTGACCACATTGGCTACAATATGCACTCATTAATTTCCCTCCTTTGAATAAGCTCTTTCGTGATAGCCTCTGCGCATTCCACTTGTTTCACCGTGACAATAACGGTGCTTGCTACAACGGCCACAGTTGCTACGGCTGTTAAGACGCCAAATAATACTTTCATTGTATAGTCTCCTTTATTGTATATTTGAAGATGAACGGCGCGATACTTAATAAACACACTGTTGTTTTCTCTTCATGTTTATACTATAATTAAAACGAAAGCGCTCTGCAATCAGCAATTATTTTGCTTTTGGAATTAAATCAGCAATATATCGAAAAGCGTTTACTAAGTATCAAAAAGGAGGAAATTAACGATGGATGCTCGTGTTCGTTATACTAGAATGGCAATCAAAAACAGCTTTGTGGAGCTTCTACGTGATAAACCGGTCAATAAAATTACTGTGACCGGCATTTGTGAGTTGGCACAAATCAATCGTGCAACTTTTTATAAATATTACACGGACCCATTTGATCTGCTTAAGCAAATTGAAGCCGAATTGCTCTTGGAACTTAATGAATTTATTAAACATACATCTAGCTCAAACCTTATGCATAGCATCAAAACAGTCCTGACTGAAATACAGCGTAGCAGCGATACCTTTAAGGTTTTGATTTCGCCCAATGGGAACAGTGGATTTATTGGCCAAGTGCTAATGCTGTGTTATCAAAGTAATCTGTCAGTTCTGGACAATCAATTTCCCGGCTTGAGTAATGCACAAAAAAAATGGTTTTATTACTTTTTAGCTGAAGGCGTCTGTGGGATCATTCAGCAGTGGGTAGCTGATGACATGAAAGAGTCACCGGATGAAGTGGCCGAGTTCATTAGTCGGCTTAACGATATACTGTTGAGAGAGTTGCAAGTTCCATCATAGCAAGATAGTGAACTGCCCACCGTTGCAAAGCTCCGAGCAGGGTCCGGGGCAGCGACACGGCAAGCGAGCGCGGTTAGATAACCGCGCTCGCTTGCCAGTAGTTTAACACTTATTGGTGACTGAAATGAGGATATGGTGCTAGAGCATGAGACATTACGTAAAATATGAGATGCTTTTTCAACATGTCCTCTAATCATGATAGTTTATACTCTCGCGTGCGTTGTCCACCAGCCGCCATCAATTGTGATAGTTGCCCCAGTGATAAATCCCGCTTTTGGAGACGCGAGGAAGGCAAATAGCTTTGCGACCTCCCAGTCCTCGCCGATTCTGCGGCTTGGTATTGCTTTGAGTGCCTCATCCGTACCAAGTGCTTCCCAGGCCGCATCCGGCATGAGATTTGTACGAATAAGCCCCGGACAAACAGCGTTTACTCTAATATATGGATTTTCTCCTTCGAGTAAGGGTGCCACACCTGTTGGCCTACCGGATATGTCTACCGGATTTTTATTCAGTAGCCCTGCTGCACTTTGTCTGGTGTAGTTGAGCAGAGCGGCTTTGAGAACATTGTACGGGATTGAGTCGCCTATCATGAACGATGCGACCGATGCGGTGTGAGTTATGCTTGGGTTTTTCGATTTTCGCAACAGAGGAACAGCATATTTTGTAAACATCGCATGACTATTGAGATAAAGCTTAAATCCCCGCTCAAAATCTTCAGCATCGACGTTTTCAGTGTTCCCAGTTATTGCAGACCCGGCGTTACAAATCAGTGAATCCACGGCTCCAAACTTTTCCTTAGCAAATTTCACGGCTGCGATAATCTCGCTTTCCTGAGTGACATCACACTTAAAAGCTGTGAAATTTTCACCCAAGCCCTCAGTCTTCGTGAAATTGCGACCCATGCCAATGACCTTTGCACCTTGATTTAGAAACTCTTTCGCTGTCGCAAGGCCGATTCCGGAAGTCGCACCAGTTATTATTACTCTATATCCACTTAGCATTTTGATTCCTCCATTCTAGCGTTTAAGCTGCTTAGCCCACAACGGTCATAAGACCGCCGTCTATCAGAACATCTGCGCCGTTAATATACATCGCATCCTCGGAAGCGAGGAAGGCGATAAGGTCAGCGACCTCCTCAGGCTTTCCCGTCCGGCCGCATGTAATCGCCGCCATTTGTTGATACATTTGAACCACAGCCTCGTTACCCATCCCAGAACCCTCGCGCTCAAAGATTGGAGTCTCGATAAATCCCGGAGATACAGAGTTTGCACGTACTCCGATAAATCCCGCCGCTTGCTGCTTTGTATACAGCACAAACGCATTTTTTGCGAGATTATACAGTGTGTTGTCCGGGGCACAGATGCGGCTTGCGGATGAGGCATTATTCACGATACAGGCATTTTTCTTTGGCGCTTTAAGCAGCAGAGGATACAGAGCTTTTCCAAACAGCATACCTGCGCGAAGCAGCAGAGCAAAGCAGCGGTCAAATTGCTCAGAAGTAACATCTTTGATCGTGGTAGTCTCGCCAAAACCTGCGTTGTTTACAAATGTATCCAGTTCACCTGCGAATGTATCGCTTATGAATGCACATGCTTTCTCGATCTGTGCCGGATCTCGAACATCGCATTCGCAGGGGATAAACTTACTGCCGAGTTCGGTAGTTTTCGCGAAATTTCGACCTATGCCGATTACGGTCGCGCCCTGCTCGATAAATAACTTTGTCGTTGATAGACCAATGCCTGAAGTGGCACCTGTTATGACAATCTTATAATTTTTAAACATCATTGAACATTCCTCCTGTTTATTACTCAAAATCCTGCTGAATAGACCAGCCCATCAGAGAGCGCATTATGGATTCTGCCTCCAGCCTTGGCATCTCCGATAACCACAACTCGCTCGAATCTTTCATCAAAACCTTGCCGGATGTCTTTCTTTGGCGCAACGCCAAGGGAGAGCACTATTGAGTCCGCTTGGAGCTCGACCTTTTCTCCTGTTTCTACTTTTGTGAGCAGGACTCCCTTGTCACTTATTTCCTCGAGCCTATGCCCCGGGAACATGCCCGGTTGCTTCGGCATAAGTCTACCCATTATATCCATCAATATAACCGCATAGATTTCCGGCCCAATATTCGGCAGCATCTCAACTATCGAAACTTCAATGCCCATATCCTGAAGCTTTTCTGCTGTCTCGAGTCCCGTCAGACCGCTGCCAACGATAATCGTATGACCTGTGGGCTTAATCTTGCCTTCGAGTACATCCGTTGCAAAATATACATTCTTTGCCGCGACGCCGGGTATTTTCGGCACAATGGGCGATGCGCCAACAGCTAGAAAAACGCCAACCGGATTAATCTGCGCAACAACCTCCGGTGTTGCCTCGGTACTCAGTTTCAGCTTGACCCCGACGAGCTCCATCTGACGTACAAGAGTGTCTTTGAGCATGGTAATCTTGTCCTTATACTCAGCAACTTTATCAGCAACATTTAAGCTGCCGCCAAGTATACTCTCTTTCTCAAAAAGCGTAACATCGTATCCTCGTCCGGCGAGAGTGATTGCCGCCTGCATTCCCGCAGGACCACCGCCCACGATGGCAACCGGCTTTCCGTCCCCGTTTTCTTCCATGCAATCAAACAATCCTTCTTTTCCGAGGAGAGGATTTAATGTGCAGCGAGATGAACCCGAACCTATAAGCGATTCAAAGCAATACAGGCAACCGATGCATTTGCGAATTTCGTCATCTCTGCCCTCAAATGCTTTTTTAGCCCATTGCGGATCGCTGAGCTGTGAGCGTCCGACTCCAACGAAATCACTTATCCCCTCTTCAAGCAGAGAGTTTGCAAACGCGGGATCTTTTATAGTGTTCGTCCCGATTACAGGAACTGACACAGCGTCCGTGATTGCCTTTGTGACATGCTTTCTCCAGCCCGCAGGATAAGAATACGGCTCAATAGAGGTAAAGCTTGAGAAGTAGGTGGATACGCTGACATCGATTCCGTCTACTCCCGCCGCCTCCATGGCTTTTGCGATTGAGACCGCCACATCACTCGTTATCGTACCCTCCTGCTTATCTGAGAGAAATTCCTCACCATTCATGCGTATCACAATTGCAAAATCTCGGCCGCAGGCATTTCGTATACCCTTGATTATCTCAGTCGGGAAACGTAATCTGTTTTCAAAGCTGCCGCCATACTGATCACTGCGCTTGTTATAATACTCAGAGAGAAACTGATTAATAAGGTAGCCATGCGAGCCATGCAGATCAACACCATCGAAGCCCGCAGCCTTGCAGAAAACCGCCGATGCAATGAACTGCTGGACGAGTTCCTGTACCTGTTCGGTTGAAAACGGAGTTGGAATAATGCCGGAGATTGTAGGTACATCACCTGCAGAATAGATAACACCGCCGTTGAGAAGCGGACTGTTGGTATTTCCGCCGTGATGAAGCTGGGCGAATATTTTGGTGCCATGCTTATGTACTCTGGTTGTCATTTCCGATAGACTTTTAAGACAGGCCGTCCCTGTAACACTGACCTGTCGTGGAAGAGCTACTCCGTGCACATCGTTGACTCTGAATATTTCGGTCATTATAAGACCGACTCCGCCCTTCGCTCTCTCCTCGTAATAGCGTATAAGAGTTTCTGACGCCTCACCATTAAGTTCCGCGTACCCAAGTGTCATCGATGTCATTACCACACGGTTTTTTAGTCTTACAGGACCAATCTGACCCTTTTCAAACAATTTGTTATACAAATGCCCGTCCTCCTCAAAATTATTTAGCGCAACCTTTTGGTCGTTCTATATAATTATTGTAAAAGCTGTCAGCTGGATTTTATAGAATATGTATATAATTATTTGTATTATTCTTAGATATCTTCCTTCCTCACCCAAAATCGATGAAGCTTTGATATTTTAACGTAAATGCAAAAGCAGCACACTCGATTTTCAAATCAAGCGTGCTGCTGTCTGTATTGCCGTGGCGTGTGTCCGGTATATTGCTTAAAGTTTCGCGAAAAGTGACTTTGATCGGAAAAGGATAGCATCGATGCGATTTCAGATATTGATTTATCCGAAAACAATATGAGCTTTTTCGCCTCCTCTATTTTCTCGGAGATGACATAGGTGCTGAAATTCATTCCGTACTCTTCTTTGAAAACAGTGGAAAGATAGCTTGGATTGAGCTTGAGCTTTTCCGCGATATCTTCAAGTTTTATCTTGTTGCTAATATTGGACTTTACATAGTCAATGCAGTAATATGTGGGGTAGGAGAGGTTCTTCATTTTTAGCACCTGCACTTTTTTGCAAAACGATATCAGCATCTCCTCAATCAGCCGGTCGATTGTCGAGAAATTCGTAATTTTCTCAATAATCCCTTGGTACTTTAGCAACAGTGACAAGCCGTCTTTCGTAGGAAGACCTCCTCCAACAGCCTCAAGAAAGACCAATGTTGTCAGCGCTACAACGGCATTTTTCTTGCTACGCAAATCCCAGGCGTCTAAGTAGAGAGTCCTCATTGCAATCGGCAGATACTCAAGGATCTCCGTTCTAAGAGTGTGAAGATTTCCAGATCTCACACTTCGAAGAATTCTTTTCTCAATGAAATAGGTAATGTATGTTAGTTCAGGGTTTTCAGCCTGACTCTTCCCATATAGAAAAAACCATATACCCTCATCCGGAAGAATAATTTCCTTTATATCCTGTTCAAATTGCAAAGGAATTCCATGTAGGAACATACTGATTAGATTTAGAATATTAAGATAATTGCTGCTGGGTAACGGCGCAATGCTATCGCCCTGTGCGAGGAAAATTATTTCAGTCACGATTTTACCCCTGATAACTGCCATAGCATATATCAAGCGTTCTCTGTTCTTGTTGTTATAAATAATCAGAGGGTTGTGAACCTTTAATTGCTCAGTTAATTTGCTGAGAATATGCTTCTCAACTGATGGAACAATATTACTTCCTATGCTGTATGAAAAACTGCCGCTTCTGCAATCAAAGCATAGTATTGGTATTCCTGTGATAGAATAGATGGAGTTGAGATAGTTGTGCATTTCTTCCAAAAGTGCCTCCCATACGAGTTTAATTTTATAATTATCATACAACTTTTCTAAGTATTATTCAATAGCTGAGGGTGAGAAGTGGCTTAGTATTATGTAGAGTTTAAAAGAAAAATGCAATTATTTCTCCACTCTATTCAACAATAATAGATATTACCTGGCAGATAGGTTGCGAAATTCTGTCGGAGTAATTCCCTGCGTTTTTTTTAATTGCCGTATAAAGTGAATGTCACTTTCATATCCACAAAAACCAGACAGTTTTTTAACATTATTAAGCAAGGTAGAATGAAAAATTAATTTCTAGTTGGCAAGAGTAAATTCTACACCTGTAGAAATTACCTTCGCACCACTTTTTTCTGTGGTCAGTCGAAAAACTAAAACGAGAAAGATTTTAGTCAAAAGGCGGGGCACTGCAGAAGCGGGTGAGTAATCATCTGTGGAGCAGTGCTCCGTTACGTATGATTATCTTTGGAATTAGAAGAGTAATGAATTTGAATAGTTGGCAGCACTCATGGTATAATCTAAAGAACACGCAACAAAGAAACAAGCGAAAGGAATGAGTACATATGAATGTATTACAAAATCTGGTTGGATTGTATAATCATCTTTCACTAGACAGCACATATCGGAACGTATGTAAAGCAATTCTAAATAATCTGGAGTTTTCCGCCGGTGCAACAATATACGAGATTGCGGAGCTGGCGGACTCCTCAAGGACAACGGTCTGGCGGATGGTACAGAAGATGGGATATCAGGACTTTACGAGCTTCCACCACGATCTGAAAAAGGCAGTGAGCCAATATACTTATTACAATCGGATCTTACCTGCTGACATGATTACGGATGAAGAAGGAATTAAAAATGCATTCACGGATCAGGCCAGTCAGGTTCCGGCAATTATTCAGGAGTATGTAAATGCAGAGGAACTCGCCAGGATGACCCGAATTCTTTTTGACGCCGATAAAGTCAATATTTATGCATCATTTCAAAGCGCGGCAGTATTTTCGCTGCAGCAGAATCTGGCGATGACCGGGAAAGAGACGAACTACGTTAGTATGGTTCCGGACATGCTGGAAAACAGTAAGACACTCACATCTGAGAGCATCGTATTTATGAATATTATTGAGTATGCTGAAACGATGAATATCGCGGAAGTATTTACGGAAGTGAAGAAGAGAGGGGCAAAGATATACGTTGTGATAGAAGCGAAGCACCGCCATCGGAAATATGTCGATAAAGTATTGATTCCATATTCGGGTGAGGCTGGTATAGCTGCGGAAATGATGATGTTTGAAATGTATTTTTATATTTTGAGTGAAAGCTATCGATATAAATACTTAAATGAATAATAAATGTCTGACGCCGGTTTCAATTTTGAAACCGGTTTTTCTTTTCATAACCTGGTGTTACAGTGATGAAAAAACCGAAAAGGAACCTGTGCGCAGCAGATTTCTAACTTTGCTATGATTTATTTATCAAAGCGAAGGAGGAAAAGCGCGTGAAGTATAGTTTATGTATTGATTTGCTTTATCTGGAGATTGGAGAAAACGGACCGATCTTCTCAGATACCAAAAAGCTGCTGGCAGGTATGGAATTAGCCAAAAAGACGGGATATCAGGCCGTCGAATTTTGGGACTGGGATACCAGAGACCATAGGAAGCTGCTGGCCAAAAAAAGAGAGCTGAATCTGGAGGTAGCAGCCATTTGTGCAAAAGATAGAGGCACGTTAACAGACCCGGACACTTTTGAAGAAGCAATCCGGGGAATGAAAGAAACGATTGCGGTAGCAAAAGTGTTTGATTGTCCCAATATCATAGTTACAGCAGATCCCAACGAAAAACTTGAACGGAAGACATGCCGGGAAAATATCGTCGAGGGTTTGAAGAAACTGGCACCACTGGCCGAACAGGCAGGAGTTATGCTGGTGCTTGAACCGATATCTGGAGGGTATTTCATCGATTCAAAAGAACCCTTTGATATTTTAAAGAGTGTTAACAGCCCGAATGTAAAGCTGCTGTATGATATATTTCACTACCAGCTGATGGAAGGAAATATCGTCCAAACCATGAGAGAGAATATGCAGTGGATCGGACATATACACGCTGCCGGTATCCCGCGCCGAAATGAGATCACGGATGGTGAGCTGAATTATTCCTATATATTGGAGGAAATTAAGCAGGCAGGCTATGACCGCTACTTTGGAATTGAGTATTTACCGACAATGGATAAAGAAAAAGGCGTGCAGGCGTGTAAAAGATTATTGGATGAAGTATTGGAGGGAGAAAAATGTTAAAGGTTGGAATTATTGGAATCGGAGTTATCGCTACAACCAAGCATATTCCGTCATTGCTTAAAAGAGACGATGTAGAAATTAAGGCGTTATGCGATATTGATTTGATGAAATGTGAGGAAGCTAAAAACAAATTTGAACTGGATGCCAAAATCTATAGCGCTTATGAAGAGTTATGTGGTGACCAGGAACTTGATGTGATACATATCTGCACGCCAAATCCACTGCACTGCGAAATGACATTAAAGGCTCTTGAATCTGGCAAGCATGTACACTGTGAGAAGCCGATGACCTGCACGTATACCGACGCTGTAAAAATGCTGGAAGCAGCAAAGACGGTGGGAAAAAAGCTGACCGTTGGCCTGCAGTGGCGGTACAACCCGGCACCGATTTACCTTAAGGAGCTAATTAAACAGGGGACCTTCGGGGATATATATTACATGAAGTCTCAGCAGCTTCGCCCCCGCAGATTACCGGCTTACGGGGCATATACGAATAAGGCGCTAAACGGTGGTGGAGTTCTGATGGACGGCGGACCGCATTCAATCGATTTGCCGATGTGGCTGACGGATAACTATGAAGTGGCCAGCGTTCGCGGTGTCACCTATGATAAAATGAAGTATTTTCCGGAGGGAAATGATTTGGGACCGTGGGATCCGGAGAACTTTGATGTGGAAGACACGGCAATGGCGATGATTACTATGAAAAACGGGATGGTGATCTACATGGAGACCGCATGGCTGATTAATATGATTCAGGAGGCACCAGGAGTGGTTGCGTCGGTAGCCGGAACAAAGGCAGGCGCAGACATGGTCGGCCCCAAATTTGGCTCATCGCTGCGCGTGAATCGGTATATTGACGGAAAGCTCGATATATCGAGTCCGGAAGTGCCCGCGCAGGCAGATAATATGAATGATTATGATATTAACCACTGGATCGAAGCAATTAAAAATGATAGTGATCCGGCAGTGCTTCCGGAACAGGCAGCAGTGGTGACACGGGTTATTGAGGCTATCTATGAATCGGCGGCAACGGGGGAGACAGTTTTGTTTGATTAGTTCGGGAATTGTGATGACATTACTATGGAAAATGGTAGTACATTTTGTTATACTCTCAAGTTTGGAAGTAAAAGGGGCTGTCGGTAAATAGGGCGGATTCTAAAATAGGGAGATGATAACTCGAAAACGAGTTATCATCTCCCTAAAACTTTATAAAAAGAGAAAAAAAGTGGCTAATTTCAACCACTTTTTCTCCGTTACATTGTATAATGTAACTATGCAAAAAACTAATTATTATTATAACGAATTCTTTGAAAAAGGGCAACTTAAAATTCATTTTGATCTGTATCAAATAGGTTTGCAGTCAGACGATCCAGTCTATACCCTTAAAAAAGTTTTGGAGGATTTAAACTATACTGGCGTGTTGGCTCAGTGTTCGAACAATGGAACCCTACTAACCACAAGGAGAAATAAGAACATGACAAAAATACTATTCATCTGCCACGGCAATATATGTCGTTCGCCGATGGCAGAATTCGTTTTTAAAGACATGGTAGAAAAAAGAGGACTTGCCGATTGCTTTCATATAGAGTCAGCGGCTACAAGTAGAGAAGAGATAGGCAATCAGCCGCACTATGGGACGCGCAAGATACTGGATGATCTTGGCATTGATTACAGTGATAAGCGTGCGAGGCAAATAAAATATGATGACTATGACAAGTTTGACTATCTTATAGGTATGGATACTTATAATCTAAGAAATATGAATCGAATGTTTGACAATGACCCCGAAAGCAAGTTATATTTATTACTAGAATTTGCCGGAGAAGATGGAGACATCGCAGATCCTTGGTATACTAACAAATTCGATACAACATATAGAGATGTTGTAAAAGGTTGCGAAGCCTTATTAAATAGACTTATGGAGGAAGAAAATGAGTAAGATTACTATACCGGATGGATACAAATCAGTACTGGATTTATATGAAACACAGGTGGCCATAGGAAAGTTACGCCATATTTTTCAAGATCATTTGGCAGCGGCTCTTAGCCTTAAGAGGGTATCCGCACCACTTTTTGTAGATCCTGCCTCGGGATTAAATGACGATTTAAATGGTGTAGAACGTCCGGTTTCATTTGAAATGAAAGAAACCGGTAAGACAGCACAGGTGGTTCATTCACTAGCTAAGTGGAAGAGAATGGCGCTCAAAGAATATGATTTCTATGCAGGAAATGGTTTGTACACTGATATGAACGCCATCAGAAGAGATGAGGAATTATCCAATATTCATTCAGTATATGTGGATCAGTGGGACTGGGAAAAGGTTATAACAAGAGATCAAAGAACACTGGAGTATTTGAAAGAAACGGTTGATAAAATAGTAGGTGCAATATATGATAGCGCAAATGATATATGTGCTATCTATCCGACATTATCAAATACTCTAAAGAGAAAAGTGACTTATATAACTACTCAGGAATTAGAGGATAGATATCCCGATAAAACTCCAAAAGAGAGAGAAAATGCTATTGCCAAGGAATATGGCACAGTATTTATTATGCAAATCGGAGACAAACTTAAATCGGGTGAAAAACATGATGGAAGAGCACCTGATTATGATGATTGGGCATTAAATGGAGATATAATATTCTGGAACGATGTCTTGCAACATGCATTTGAAATATCTTCAATGGGTATTCGTGTTGATGAGAAGTCTTTGGATGAGCAGCTAAATAAAGCCGGATGTAACGAAAGAAGAGAACTACCATTCCATAAAATGCTTCTTAATAATGAATTACCATTAACGATAGGCGGTGGTATTGGTCAATCAAGAATGTGTATGTTATTACTACATAAAGCTCATATCGGTGAAGTGCAAAGTTCACTTTGGGATGATGATACTTTAAAGAGATGTAAAGAGGCAGGAATAAAAATACTTTAATTGAATAATTTTTAGCGAAATAGCGACATATGGCTACCATGAGGTGTTTATTTTTAAAACATTTTGTGGTAGTTTTTATATGATCCCTAAAAATACCACAAAGGTAATTATCATGAAAAAGAAATGTATATTAATATTTTCACTTAGTATATTGTCATTGTTTTTAGTTACAACTATAGTAGTTACAAATCAAAGAAAGAATAGTGAACACCTTATTTTTGGTGCGACTTATATGACAATGAACAATCCATATTTTACAGCATTGAACGATAGTATAAAAGAAGTGGTTGAAAGCAATGGAGATACTTTAATTACTAGAGATCCTCTACAAGATCAGGATAAGCAGAACCAACAGATAAAGGCAATGATTAAGGAAGGTATGGATGTTTTATTTCTTAACCCTGTTGATTGGAAGGATGTAAGGAGTGTCGTCAAGCTGTGTGAAAGTCATAATATACCGGTTTTTGCTGTTGATACGAATATATATGATACAAAAGATATGGAAGCTGTTATTTCAACGATAGCATCTGATAACTACAATGCCGGTGTACAGTGTGCAAAAGACATGAAGAGCAAAACGGATAGTGCTGATATAGTGATAATTAATCATACAGACATTAATTCCACTAATCTAAGAGTTGAAGGGTTTCGAGATACATTAGAAGGAAATCCCAATTATAAAGTTGTAGAATATCGTGATTCTACGACGGAATTAGAAGTAGCTATGTCGGAAATGGAGGACATAATACATGAAGGCAAGAAGTTTGATGTAGTACTTGGAGGGAATGATCCAACTGCACTAGGTTGCCTAGCTGCTATGCAAAAGCTAGGCTATGAGGAGCCGGTTCTCATTTATGGAATTGATGGTTCTCCCGATGCCAAGGCTATGCTTAAAGCGGGATACATGGAAGGGACCTGTGCTCAGTCTCCAAATCAGATTGGTACAGTTGCAGCTGAAACGGCTTATAAATATTTAGGTGGACAAAAAGTTGATTCTAATATTATGATTCCGGTTAATCTGATTACGAAGGAAAATTTAAAAAACTATGATTTGACCGAATGGCAATAGGAGATGAAAATGCAAAGAAGTATGTCAAAGTATATAGAATATACGATGTTACTATTTAACATTTTTGTAGTTGTTTTACTTTCGGCATTCATGTACTCAACAACTTGGAATATTGTGTCAAATAATGATGCAAAGAGCTTTTTGGAGCAGGTAAATGCGATACCGGGTAATTCCGGTTATATACTGTATATAAACTATATTTTGATTACAATATTATTTATATCATATTGTTGCCGAGAAACTATATTTAAAGACAATATTGCATTTCAGAGTATCTCTCTTGCTACTGATTTTATTATTAGCCTTATAATAGTGTATTTATTAGGATTTAACTATAACGGTATACTACTATGGGTATTTGCCAATACTATTTCCAAGCTCAAACAGAGTAGGGAAAAGTATGGAATAATAATAGTAGCACTAGTCAGCTATGTAATTACAAGTCAAGGATTGATAGGTTTAAATAGAAATATTTATTCTCTAAATGATTACATACAATATTATGATATAAGAATCCAAAGATATCTAACAGGTATCTATACCATTATTACATCGTTTAATATTATACTCTTTATAATATACTGCGTATATATATTGCTTGTACAAATGGGGGCGTTGAGCCAGATTCAACATCTAAACCGGAAACTGACAAGTACAAATGAACAATTACTAAAGGCAAATTCTAAGCTTCAAAATTATGCTGACATCAAAGAAAAAATGGGTGAAACAAAGGAGCGGAACAGATTAGCTAGAGAAATTCACGATACACTAGGCCATACTTTAACAGGAATATCAGCCGGTATAGATGCATGTATAGCAACTATTGATCTTTCGCCGGAGGATACGAAAAGACAACTGACTGTAATCTCGCAAGTAACACGAGATGGGATTGATGAAGTGAGACAATCTGTAAGTGAGCTAAGACCCGATGCATTAGAAAGATTAAATCTTTCAAGTGCGATTGAATCAATGATTTCAAAATTCGAATCTATGACTAAAGTCAAAATACACTATCAAAATGAGATTCAAAAATTAAAATTTGATACGGACGAAGAGGATGCTATATATAGAGTGATTCAGGAAAGCATAACGAATTCAGTCAGACATGGAGCTGCAGACAATATTTATGTAAATATATCTAAACAATATTCAGATATAGAAATAACAATTCAAGATGATGGCAAAGGAGCTCCGAATTTTGTTAAAGGATTTGGAACAAAACATATAATAGAAAGAGTTGGTCTACTAAATGGAAAGGTAAATTTTGATGGAAGTGACGGCTTTAAGACAGAGGTATGTATTCCAATAAGGTGGGGTGAAGAATATGATTAAAGTTCTAATAGCTGATGATCAGGAATTGATTAGAGAAAGCTTGGGAATTGTATTGAAAACCAAGGAGTTTATTGAGGTTACGGATACAGTAAGCAATGGACAAGAAGTTATAGCTAGTATAAGAAAGAATAGGCCTGATATAATTCTTATGGACATCCGAATGCCTAAAATGGATGGCGTGCAATGTACTAAGATTATAAAGGAGAACTATCAGGAGATTAAGATAATAATATTGACGACTTTTGATGATGATGAATACGTATATAACGCACTTAAATATGGCGCGAGCGGATATCTTCTTAAAGGTATTTCAATGGATGGATTAGTTGATGCCATTCAAACAGTGTACAGCGGTCAGGCAATGATAAATAAAGATATTGCAACAAAGGTACTAAAGCTCTTTTCTCAAATTGCAAAAGCTGACTATACTATTCAGGTTAAGAAAGAATTGGCAATGAAACTAACAGAAACGGAAAAGAATATAATTAGAGAAGTGGGTAGGGGTGCTTCAAACAGAGAAATATCTGATAGGTTATCCCTATCTGAGGGAACTGTAAGGAATTATTTGAGTATGATACTTAATAAATTAGATTTAAGAGATAGGACACAGCTGGCAATATGGGCAGTTCAAACACAAGTAAATATCAGGAGAAGGTATTATGCATAGGAATAAGAAAATGATTTCCGGTATTATAGCTACAGTTTTATTCGTGACAATATTATCAGGAATAGCAATAAATAAAAAAAGCGAACCAACTGTTCTAACGTTTGGAATATTTGCACAAAGTAACTGGGGAGTAGCAAATGCATCTGTCTATAGGATTTATGATCAGGCTATTGACAAATTTGAAAAAGAGCACCCGGGAGTTAAGATAAAATATGAAAGTGGAATCAGAAAGGACGATTATTCTGAGTGGCTTTCAGGAAAAGCATTGACCGGAGATGAACCGGATGTATTTATGATATTGTCCGAAGACTTTTATAAGTATGCTCAATTAGGACTATTAGATGGATTAGATAATGTAATAGCAAACGATTCTAACTTTAATCCGAATTCTTTTTATGGTGAAACAATACAAATGGGAGTGTATAAAGATAGTCAATATGCATTACCGTTTGAGACGGTGCCGAAGCTTATGTTTGTTAATAAATCGCTGCTGGAAAAAGAGGGAATAGATGTACCGAGCAAAAACTGGACATGGGAAGACCTAAAAGAAATTGCCACTAAAGTAACTAAGGATACAAATGGAGATGGTGTAATTGACCAATTCGGCACATGTAATTATACTTGGCAGGAGGCATTGTACTCTGATAATGCTACAATTTTCGATGATGATGGAAGAAGTGCATCACTATCTGATAGAAAGTCCACAGAAGCTATTAAGTTCGCTAAGGATATATCCGATTTGAATCAAGGAATAGAGGTTACGGCAGATGATTTTAACGCCGGAAATGTTGCCTTCATGCCTTTGATGTTTTCAGAATACAGAACTTATAAAACATATCCATATAAAATAAAAAAATATACTGATTTTCGCTGGGATTGTACTACAATGCCGGCAGGACCAAACGGAGGAAATATATCAGAGGTAGATGCACTGTTAATGGGAATTTCAAGTAAAACTACGAACAAAGAATTATCATGGGAGTTTTTAAAACTCCTTACCCAAGATGAGGAGATTCAACGACTGAATTTGGAATACTCACAAGCAGCTTCAGTTTTAAAGTCCGTGACAGGAAGTCAATATGCTGAGGATACTATAAGGGAAAACATGGATGCATCTGATAAGGTTATAGAGTATAGACTCCTTGATGATGTTATGGAAAATGGTAAATCAAGCTCGAAATTTCCAAAGTATGAAGACGCACTGGAAATCGCTGATAATCGAATAAACCAAACATATAAAGAAGAAAAAAATATTAAAAGCTCAATGAAGATTCTGGAATTGGATTTAATAAAATATCTGAATAACTGATAGTGTTACAATTGTCATTTGATTTGATGACAATTGTAACGCTTTTTTAGTTACAAAGTATAGGTGTTGTTTTAAACATTTGGAGTTATTATCCCTATAACAAAATAAATCCGTAGGAGGAAAACAAAAGATGAAGAAAAAACTATTAGGACTTCTTCTATGCGTATGCATGGTTGGCTCACTAGTTGTGGGCTGCAGCACAGGAGACAAGAAGGCTGAAAGCAAAGACACTAAGGAAAGCAGCAGTGAAGCTAAAGGTGACAAAAAAGAAGGTGGCTACAAATTTGGATATACGTGTATGGATGGAACCAACCCATTCTTTGTAACTTTAGAGGATACCATTAGAAAAGAAGTTGAGAAAAATGGTGATACACTTGTTTCAGTAGACCCGGCAAATGATGTTTCACTTCAAATTCAACAGATTGAAGATCTGATTTCACAAGGTATAGATGCAATGTTCTTAAACCCGGCAGAAGCAGAGGGTATATTACCTGCACTAGATGCATTGAAAGAAGCCAATATTCCAATTATTAACTTTGATACAGAAGTAGCTGATATGAGTTATGTTGATAGTTATGTAGGATCAGATAATTACAATGCAGGTAAAGTTTGTGGTGAAGATTTAGTTGAAAAAGCTCCGGATGGAGGAAATATAATTGTATTAGATTCACCGACAATGAACTCTGTAGTAGACAGAACTAAAGGTTTCTTGGATGCTATTGATGGTAAGGGATTTAAAGTAGTTGCTCAGCAGGATGCTAAAGGAAACTTAGAGACTTCAATGGGAATCACAGAGGATTTACTTCAGGGAAACAGTGATGTTGTTGCTATATTTGGCGGAATTGAGCCAACAGCATTAGGAGCATTGGCAGCAGCCAATGCAGCAGGATTAACGGCTTGTATGATATACGGAGTTGATGGCTCACCGGATATTAAAGCTGAGTTAGCATCAGGAGATTCATTGATTGAAGGTACCGGAGCACAATCACCGGTAAATATTGCAAAAAAATCAGTTGAGGTTATGTATCAGTTACTTAAAGGCGAAAAAGTTGATGACAGATATCCGGTCGAAACTTTCTTAGTAACATCAGATAACGTTTCTGACTTTGGCACAGATGGATGGCAATAAAGTAAGTTAGAGAGTTTTATGGGTGCTTTATTCGATGAATAGAGCACCCAATTTTATAAATCAGGAGGTTGCACATTGAATAATAATAGCTTGCTAGAAATGAAAAATATTCATAAGCGTTTTCCGGGTGTATATGCTCTGAAAAATATTGATTTTGAACTGGAAAGAGGAGAAGTGCATGCGCTTTTAGGTGAAAATGGGGCAGGAAAGTCTACATTAATAAAAGTGCTTGGCGGAATATACATTGCTGATGAAGGCGAAATATATATAGATGGACAAAAAGTATTGATTGAGGATGTACGTACAGCTCAAAAAAACGGAGTTGCAATAATTCATCAGGAACTGGTTCTTGTTCCATATATGACAGTGGCAGAAAACATATTTCTGGGAAGAGAATCCGGAGGTTCTTTATTTGTAAATAAGAGACAAATGAATGTTGCTGCTCAAAAGTTATTAGATGAGCATGAAATGGACATTAGAGCGACAACGCTTATCAAGGACTTAACAATTGCTCAACAACAGATGGTTGAGATAGTTAAAGCAATTTCTTACAATTCAAAAATATTGGTAATGGATGAACCTACATCTTCATTATCAGATAAGGAAGTGACATTTTTATTTAAGACTATGAAAAGGTTATTAAGTGATGGTGTGGGGATTATATATATATCCCATAAAATGAGTGAATTGGAAGAGATATGCGATAGAGTAACTGTTATGCGTGATGGTGAAAATGTAGGGACGAAAGTAGTAAAAGAGACCAATAAAGATGAGCTGATCAAGATGATGGTCGGAAGGTCATTGACTAGCTACTATACAAGGGATTTTAATAAACAGGGAGATATTTTACTAAAATGTGAAAATATCACGGATGGAAAACTGGTAAAAGGCGTAAACTTTGAAGTCCATAAAGGTGAGATTGTCGGATTTTCAGGATTGGTCGGAGCCGGACGTAGTGAGGTAATGAAGACTATTTTTGGACTAATGAAAAAGGGCAGCGGAGATATATATATAGATGGTAATAAGGTGAGTATTAAATCACCGGTAGATGCGATTAAGCATGGCCTTGCTTTGGTGCCCGAGGATAGAAAATCTGAAGGATTATATAAAGTACAAAGCGTAAGATATAACTCTACAATTGAAGTACTGGATCAATTCATAAAAGGAATTTTTGTAAATAGTAAGAAGGAACGAGAAATTACACAAGACTATATTGATAAGATGTCTACAAAGACACCATCCCAAGAACAGGTAATGGGAAATCTATCCGGTGGAAATCAGCAAAAAGTTTTGATAGGTAGATGGTTAGCTACTAACCCTAAACTTCTAATACTTGATGAACCGACAAGGGGAGTTGATGTTGGAGCAAAATCAGAAATATACATAATAATGAATGAATTGGTAAAGCATGGGGTTTCAATTATTATGGTATCTTCAGAGTTACCGGAGATATTGGGTATGAGTGACAGAATTTATGTGATGGCTCATGGAAAAATAAAGGGTGTGTTAAACCATGATGAAGCAACGCAAGAAAACATAATGAAATTTGCAGCAGAATAGGAGAATAAAATGTCGGAAAAGAAGAAAAAAGCAACTTCATCAGGAGGATATGGTGAAGTAATAAAGGTTTATTTTAAAGAAAATATGGGAATTTTGATTGCTTTCGCAGTTCTGTGTCTTTTTCTATCGTTCTATCCAGCGACAAGCGATTCATTTTTTACAAGGCAGAATGTATTTAATATTTTGCGACAAATATCAACGAACTTGTTTTTAGCTTGTGGTATGACAATGGTCATCATTCTAGGTGGAATCGATTTATCTGTAGGTTCAATTATTGCACTATCAGGCTGTGTTGCAGCAGGTTGTGTTGCAAGATATAGCTTGCCATTGCCGGCTGCTTTAATAGCAGGACTTTTAATCGGTTTACTCGTAGGAGTTTTTAATGGTATTATAATTGCCAAAACAACAATCCCCTCATTTATAGTCACCTTGGCGACAATGAATATAGCTAAAGGATTAGCATATGTATACACAGGAGGTTCTCCGGTACGTGTTGTAACTAAAGAGTGGCAATTTGTCGGAGCAGGATATGTAGGTATTTTCCCAACACCGGTAATAATTCTTATTGTTGTATTAATAATTACAGGAATAATAATGAACAAAACAAAATTGGGACGCCATATTTATGCAGTAGGTGGAAATATGCAAGCGGCCGAGTTTTCAGGTATTAAAGTGGCCAGAGTCAAGTTCTTAGTACATGCGTTTTCAGGACTTATGGCAGGACTTGCAGGTATAGTACTAGCGTCACGTATGTATTCCGGACAACCAACCGCAGGTGAAGGATCTGAAATGGATGCCATCGCAGCAGTTGTAGTTGGTGGTACTTCTATGGCAGGTGGTAGTGGTAAAATTGGTGGTACTATTATTGGTGGATTAATCATAGGAGTCTTAAACAATGGTTTGAATTTACTTAATGTAAACTCATTTTGGCAGTATGTTGTCAAGGGAGTTGTTATCTTATTAGCAGTATTCATTGACTACTTTAGAAACAAGAAAAAGTAATAGACATTAGGAGGAAATAAATATGTTAGTTTCATTAAAACCTTTAATGGAAGATGCAGTAAAAAAAGGATATGCAGTGGGTGCATTTAATTGCCCGAATCTCGAATCTGTCATGGCTATAATAAATGCTGCCGAGAAGGCTAAAATGCCTGTAATATTAAATTATGCAGAAGTCCATGGAAATTTAATATCTATGGAGGATATAGCACCTATTATGCTGTAGTTTGCCAAGAAAGCGAGTGTACCTGTATGTGTACATTTAGACCACGGACAGTCTATAGAAAGCTGTATAAAAGCAATAAGATTAGGGTTTAGCTCGGTTATGATAGATTCTTCCTCGTCAAGTTATGCAGAAAATGTTAAAATAACTAAAGAAGTTGTTCGATTGGCTCATAGCATCGATGTGACAGTAGAAGCGGAATTGGGGCATATATTTGCTTCTGAGGCCGGTCTTGTAGAGGGAGGAGTTAAAGTCGAAACAGCGGAATCTTTTAATGATTTGGATGACGTATATACTAATCCTGATACGGCTAAGGATTTTGTTGATAAAACAGGGGTTGATGTTCTTGCAATTGCATTTGGTACAGCACATGGAATCTATACTAAAAAACCGGTCCTTGATTTAGACAGGATAAGCAAGATTAAAGAAAAAATAGATATTCCTTTCGTTATGCATGGAGGTTCAGGACTTAGTAAGGATGAATTTCAAACTGCAATTAAAAATGGAATTAGGAAAATCAATTATTATACATATATGACCCTTGCAGGTGGCGATGCTATTAAAAACGAGATAGAGAGTAAGATAAAAGATGAAGGCAATAGGATATTCTTCCATGATATACCTGTAATAGCTACAAAGGCAATGGAAAAAAATGTAACTGAGGCTATAGAAATATTTTCACTTAGAAAGTAGGTATTAGTATGAAAAGATCTGAAATTAATCATGCACTAAAAAGAATGCAAAAAATGATCGATGAACAAAAGATTTCACTACCCCCTTTTTGTAATTGGACCCCTAAAGAGTGGGAAGATAAAGGCAGTGAATATGATGAAATAAGAGACAACATGCTAGGTTGGGATATTACGGATTTCGGATTGGGCGACTTTAAGCAAAAGGGATTTTCACTTATAACGTTAAGAAATGGAAATGTCTCAAATGATAAATATAAAAAGCCATATGCTGAGAAGTTGTTATATCTGGAAGAGGGACAAACAGCAGAGATGCATTATCACAAATATAAAATGGAGGATATCATAAATCGCGGCGGAGGAAATGTAATTATTACTGTTTATAATTCTACTAAAGACGGAATATTCGATAACACAGATGTCACAGTATATAGTGATGGCAGACGTTTTGTGGTAAAAGCCGGAACAAAGGTGACTTTGAAACCGGGTGAAAGCATAACGGTTACACGAGGATTGTACCATGATTTTGCAGTAGAGAGTGGACATGGTCCGGTACTTTTGGGCGAAGTATCCATGACAAATGATGATACAACGGATAACTATTTTTATAATCCTAAAGTTGGAAGATTTCCTCAAATTGAAGAAGATGAAGAGCCTTATCGCTTATTATGCAACGAATATCACTAGTAGAAGGAGAAATTGTATATGTATAGTAAAGGAATTAGCCTTGCAGGAAATTTAATTGCAGACATAGGGTATACAATTGATGCATATCCGGATAAAGGCAATTTGGCACATATATCAAATCCTATTAATCATACCGGAGGAATGTGCAACATTCTTATTGATTTAGCGAGACTTGATGATATTATTCCACTTATGGTGAGTGGACGTATAGGCGATGATGAAAACGGTGAATTCATTCTTAATTCTCTAAAAAAATATGGTAACATCAATGGCGAAAATATTCACAAAAATGGTCGAACTGCGATTACATATGTGATGAATGAATCAGGCGATAAAGAAAGAACATTTTTCTACGACCCCGGTAATAGTACTCAGTTTTGTATTGATGATATCGACTTTGAGAAAATCAAATCAGATATTTTTATATTAGAGTATTTATTAACACTAGGTACTCTTGATGAACCGGATGATGTTTTTGGAACAAAGGCAGGAGAGGTGCTGGCTAGGGCGAAGGAATGTGGAATGAAAACGGTAATTGATATGGTTTCAGAAGACAGTAGTCGTTATGAAACGGTAGTCAGACCAACATTAAAATATGTGGATTATTACATTTCAAATGAAGTTGAAGCAAGTGGTGTTGTAGGAGAAAAGCTATTTGATGAACATGGTGTTGATGAAAACAAGATAGAAAATGCACTTCATACAATAAAGAACTATGGTGTAAATGACTGGATAATAATTCACTCACCTAAGTGTGGATATGGACTGGATTGTCGTAGCAATAAGTATTATAGAGTGCCAAGTATGAAACTTCCAAAGGGATATATCAAGGGCAAAACCGGAGCAGGTGATGCTTTTTGTGCAGGAATTGTGTATGCAGCATATCGTGGAATGAACATAGGAAAAGCGCTTAAACTTGGAGCTAAATGCGCGGCTCAATCCTTGTCTGAAGAGGATAGCAATTCAGGAATTAGAAACTATGCAGATGAATAAGAAAAACAAAGGCTGTTCACCCATTAGTAAAAACAATTACTAGTGAATGACAGCCTTCTATGATTACTCAGCTTATATATGTAGTCGTAATATTATAGCTTTGATAATCCGTAACACCCTTTCCGGTGTTTGGATGTGATATTGAATGTATCAGATCAGCAGCAAACAAAAGTAATAGGATTGCGGCTATAACCCAAGCAATACGTGTCGGAATCTTACTTAGTAAATTATCTATAAGTGGAGCGACGATATATATGATTGCATAGCACCCCAGAGCAAAGAAAAGAAGCCCTTCAAGACATACGCGACCATTAATGTTTAATAGATATCCGGAATAATCCCACCACTTCATTCCATGTGTTGCTTCAAGATACCAAGATGAAATATACTCAACAATGCCACAAACCAACATGGATAGTATGAAAGTTAGCGCTCGCTTTTCTCTGAAAGGTTTTAACAGTATCAATACGAATACACTACCTGCACCATAAATTGGCAGCCACGGGCCAAAGAGCACACCACTATTAACGAAAGTACCATCAGAAATCAAATGAATGCTAACTTCCCATAACCAACCCACAAAAGCAAAAGTAAAGAATATGAGAATAAGATGTTGAATTGAGTAGTTTTTTCTAAAATCAACACTTAGCCACTTCCTTGAAGGAGCTGCCTGTATACTGAATTTCTCGTTGGGATAAACATCAGTTACAGCTTCATCTATATCAAGAGAATTGTCATTCAAATATTCGATAAGAGGCATATTGTTTTCTTTAGCTTTTTTTCTTAAAAGCATATACACTTCTGAATATGTAGCGGTTTGATATGGATTGAGGTAAAATACACTTACAAGACCAAAGGTAAGGCCACTTAGAATATTCCAACCTATAAATGATAATTCCAATACAAAAGTTTTCCATTTATAACCATTCATCATCTGTCTGGAAAGTTTTATAGCAGTTTTACCATCAATCTCAGGATTCTCTGCGATAATGAAAGGAACCATTTTGTAGGAGTAACGCTTAATAAAGAAACCAACAATAGTTAATGTCCATAAGAACTCATAGATTACAGTGCGAAGCATTACAAATCCGATTTTCAGAGTACGTTTAAGCCGGAAACCAAAGAGAACTTTTTCTGATTTAGTATCATAATATCGCCTAGCTTCCAAGAAGACTCTCATACCACCAACGTATAAGACTTTACCTAAAAAATATAGTCACTAACAACTGTAATAAACCTGCTAATAGTATAATTATTCCGGAGCTAACTTTATCTTTAAATATTATATGATTAACTGAGTTGATTAAATTAGATGCTACATCACCACTTCCGGTAAGTGAGTTGAATGCTTTTGCTAAAATACCACGGGTAGGATGATAGGATTCGGCTTTTTCTTCAACACTTTCTTCGGCATTATCTATACCATTTAGTCCATTAATAAGATCATCAACTACCTTAGAATCCGCTGAAGAAGACATTGAATTTAATATTGTACTTCCGGCAGCACCTGCATCCAAAGAACTAAGCAGCTGTTCCTTAGTACCTTCAAACGTTCCTGATATAAACATCAAAATAATACAAACTAATACTAAAACACTATAATTTTCTTTTACCGTTACTTTTGCATGATTTTTAAAATATTTTCGGTTCCACCCCATAAGTAACTCTCCTTTTGTCGCTTAATAGCTATCGATATTAAATATATCAATTGTAGTCATTTATGTCAAATAACACTTGCATTTGTATTTTACTTATGATAGTATACGTAAATAATTTATTTTGAAATGCGAAGAAAGAGACTTTTGTTTTCACGAACTATACAGAAATGAGACGTCACCGGCTGAGAGCGTCACTAAAGGAACGAAATCGAAGGAACACTCTGGAGCAGATTGGTTGAAGTAGTAGTAGGCTGATACGAGTAGCATACGTTACATGCTTTTAGAGATGAGCAAGACATTTGCTTAATGCGGGTGGTACCGCGGATATTATAATTATTCGCCCCGGAATACATAAGTATTCCGGGGCTTTTTATATTGCTTCTTGGAATACGAGACAACTACAGAAAAGGAGTGTATTTCATATGAAATTTATAGCGGAAAAGGAAAAAATAAGAACAATGGGCATAGCTAAGCTTCTAGAACCGGATATGCTTGGAAAAGAAGTATCTGTAAACGGGGCGGTTCATGCAATCAGAAACATGGGCAATATTGCCTTTTTGATTTTACGAAAAAGAGAAGGGCTACTTCAATGTATTTACGAAGAGGGTGTGTCATCATTTGACATTAAAGACATACATGAGGCAGACACTGTAGAGGTACGAGGTAAACTTGTTAAGAACGACAAAGCACCTCATATGGTAGAAGTACAACTTGGAGAACTTGTAATACTAAGTAAGGCAGCAGATGAAATGCTTCCGCTTCCGATTGCAAAGAAGGATATGCACACATCTCTTGAAGCGAAGTTAAACTACAGATCAATTTCACTTAGAAACTTAAAGGAAAGAGCGAAATTCAAAATTCAAGAAGGACTAACGAGAGCATTTAGGGACTACCTGTACGACGAAGGTTTTACGGAGATTCATTCACCCAAGATTGCATCCAAAGGTGCAGAGGGTGGAGCAAATATGTTTAAACTGGAATACTTTCATAGACCTGCGGTTTTATCGCAAAGTCCACAGTTTTACAAACAAATGATGGTGGGAGTTTTTGATAGGGTATTTGAAACTGCACCAGCCTTTAGAGCTGAGAAACACAACACAAAACGTCATCTAAACGAATATACGAGTCTTGATTTTGAAATGGGGTATATAGATGGTTTTGAGGATATTATGGCTATGGAAGCGGGGTATTTAAAATTTGCATTTGAAATGTTGGAAAATGATTATCTTACTGAATTGGAGATCCTTGACATAACACTTCCCGATGTGTCTAAGATACCAAGTGTTAAGTTTAAAGATATCAAGGAAGAAGTAGCAAAAGAATACGGACATGTAATCAAAAACCCATTTGACCTGGAACCGGAAGAAGAGGTTCTTATAAGTAAATATGCTAAAGAGAAGTGGGGAAGTGATTTTGTATTCGTTACACATTACCCATCTAAGAAACGGCCATTTTATGCTATGGATGATCCGGAAGACTTAGACTATACTTTGAGCTTTGATTTATTGTATAATGGAATGGAGATTACTACCGGAGGTCAGAGAATCCATGATTACCAAATGTTGCTTGATAAGCTTGACAAGCGAGGTATGGAGACGGAAGGTATGGAGCATTATCTAGATACCTTCAAACATGGAATGCCGCCACACGGGGGACTTGGAATTGGACTTGAAAGGCTGACGATGAAACTTTGCAAGGAGGATAATATCCGGGAAACAACGTTGTTTCCAAGAGATTTAAGTCGATTGGAGCCTTAGAGGAGAAGAGAATATGAGTAAATGTACATTATGCGGGGGGAACGCAAGCAATGGTGTATGTAGTGAATGTGGTATGCCTGTCAGACGAGATAGGGTGCTAAATTACCATCAGGTAGATAATGAAAATTCTAAGCAGGAGAAATCTACACAACCAAATAGGCAGCAACCTAATAGACAGCAGCCAAATATGCGTATGGTATATCAGTCAGGCAGTGTAGGCAAGAAGAGTATAAAGAAGATAGTTCGTATTATAGCCACATTAATAATAATATTTGGTATTGGATCGAAATTATACGAAGGGATAAGAGAAGCTGTACATCCGGCAACGGAATATGATCTTGGTTACGATGACGAATCAACCGCAGTGTATGATCCGTATGCGTATGTTTCGTCATCACCCGTGGGAGCCGGAGTAAAGGCCGAGTTTACATTGGAATCCGGAGATTATATAGTAGGAGTTCATATACCACAGGGAATATATGAGGCATCCCCAATAAATGAATATGATTATATACAAGTTTATGATCAGGAAAACTATATTTATTTATATGAGTATGCAGCTAAAGAAGATAATTATCTTGATTATTTATGGCTGTTTGATGGTGCAACTATATTTATAGGTGGTGAAAATCCTATTACGATAGCTACTGATGATGCGTCAGATAATGATCTTGTAGGTATTAAAAACCCACTTTCAGAATCAGACTCGGTTACATTTGACGGCGTACTAGAAGTTGGTTTGGACTGTGAACTCGGAGTATATGATTTGAGTATAGTATCAGACGACGGCGGTCTAATTGAGCTTTACTACGAGACTGTGAGTGAGGATACGTTACTTATGAGCCTTGACTTTTATGAATTTAATGGAAGTCACCGTGATGGTTACAAAAACCTCATATTACCGGAAGGAACAATATTAAGTGCACAGGAAGGCCTAGAAGTGAGCTTGGTACCTAGTGAAGTAATAAAATCAATGAATTACTTAGAGGATAGCAATATTGGAATTAAAGAATTGTTAGTTGAATAAGATAAAACAAGGAGGCCGTTATGGCAGAAAAGATAACTGATGAAGTACTGGAATATGTCGGAATTCTAGCTAAGCTTGAATTATCAGGAGAAGAAGCAAAGAAAGCAAAGCAGGAAATGGAAAACATGCTTGAGTACGCCCTGACTCTAAATGAACTTGATACAGATGGAATAGAGCCAATGTCGCATACGTTTAATATATCGAATGTCTATAGAGAAGACGTGGTAAATGATGTAGATGGCAGTTTGGATACTTTAAAGAATGCACCGGAGCAAAAGGACAACATGTTTAAAGTACCAAAGACAATAGGTTAGGGAGGCGAAATAGTTGGATATACTAAACTTAACTGCACTTGAGCAGGCAAAACATATAAAAGACAAAAAGATATCAGTATCAGATGTGCTGGAAGCTTATCTTACACAGATAGATAATAAGGAAGATGAAATAAGTAGCTTTATCACTATAGATAAAGAAGGAGCAAGGGCACAGGCTGTAATGGTTCAAAAGAAAATAGACGAAGGAGAACTTACCGGTCCACTTGCCGGGATACCGATAGCGATTAAAGATAATATATGTACGAAGGACATGTTGACAACGTGTGCGTCAAAAATCCTTAGTAACTTTGTACCGACATATAATGCGGAAGTAATAGATAGATTAAAAGAAGCCGGAATGATTATTATAGGCAAGACAAATATGGATGAGTTTGCTATGGGAAGTACTACTGAGACTTCTTATTATGGCGAAACTAAAAATCCTTATAATACAAACCATGTTCCGGGAGGCTCATCAGGAGGTTCATGCGCAGCTGTGGCAGCAAATGAATGTGCCATAAGTTTGGGTTCGGATACGGGAGGCTCTATTAGACAACCAAGTGCCTACTGTGGAGTAGTAGGTATTAAGCCTACATATGGAACAGTATCCAGATACGGACTAGTTGCATACGGATCTTCTCTAGATCAAATCGGACCTATTGGTAAGAATGTAACTGACTGTATAACGATGCTTGAAGTTATTGCATCGTATGATTCCAAGGACTCGACATCTATAAAAAGAGAATCATATAATTTCACGGATTCTCTAAGAGATGACGTTAAGGGACTTAGAACCGGCGTACCAAGAGACTATTTCGGTGAAGGCCTTAATAGTGAGATAAAAGATGAAATAAAGAAAGCTATTAAGATACTTGAAGATAAGGGGGCTATCGTAGAGGAGTTTGATTTGAGTCTCGTTCAATATGCTATTCCGGCTTACTACGTAATCGCATCAGCGGAAGCCAGCTCCAACCTATCAAGATTTGATGGTGTTAAATATGGACACAGAGCAGGCGAATACTCCGGACTTCATGATATGTACAAAAAGACAAGAACCGAAGGCTTCGGCAGTGAGGTAAAAAGGAGAATAATGCTGGGTTCGTTCGTTCTTAGCTCAGGATATTATGATGCATATTATCTGAAAGCACTTAAGACCAAAGCATTAATAAAAAAAGCTTTTGATAAAGCCTTTGCTAAATGCGATGTAATAATCGCACCTGCGGCTCCAACCACAGCACCGAAACTAGGTGAAAGTCTAAAAGATCCAATGAAAATGTATTTAAGTGATATATATACTATTTCCGCTAATTTAGCAGGTTTACCGGGAATTTCCATACCGATTGGGAAAGATAGCTTGGGACTTCCGATTGGAATGCAGCTACTAGGAGATTGCTTTAACGAGGATAGTATTATAAGAGCGGCATATGCAATCGCTCTCGCAAAGGGAGGTATGTAATATGTCGAAACAATATGAAACGGTTATAGGCCTTGAGGTTCACGTTGAGCTAGCGACAAAGACCAAGATATTTTGCTCATGTTCAACAAAATTTGGAGGGGCACCGAATACGCATACCTGTCCGGTGTGTACAGGTATGCCCGGTTCACTGCCTGTTCTTAATAAACAAGTTGTGAATTATGCAATGGGTATTGGTCTTGCCACCAATTGTGACATTACAAGAGTGAGTAAGTTCGACAGGAAAAACTATTTTTATCCTGATAATCCGCAGAACTACCAAATATCACAGTTATATTTGCCGATTGCAAGAGATGGATTTGTTGAAATTGAAGTAGGAGAAAATAGAAAGAAAATTCGCATTCATGAAATGCATATGGAAGAGGATGCAGGTAAGTTATTCCATGATGAGTGGGATGATACATCGTTAGTAGACTACAATAGAAGTGGTGTTCCCCTTGTGGAGATAGTATCTGAGCCTGATATGAGAAGTTCTGAAGAAGTTATGGCTTATCTTGAGAAACTTAGAATGATTATCCAATATCTGGGTGCATCTGATTGCAAGCTTCAAGAAGGGTCAATGAGGGCAGATGTGAATTTGTCAGTTAGAGAAGTTGGTGCTAGTGAGTTCGGGACTAGAACTGAAATGAAGAATCTTAACTCCTTCAAAGCTATAAGAAGGTCTATAGAAGGGGAAAGAGAAAGGCAGATAGAAATTCTAAACGAAGGCGGCGAAGTTGTTCAGGAAACGAGACGCTGGGATGATAATAAGGAAACATCGTATACTATGAGGAGCAAGGAAGATGCTCAGGATTATCGCTATTTCCCAGATCCGGACCTCGTACCGATAATAATAGATGAGGCATGGATAGAAAGTGTGCGAGACTTGCAACCGGAGCTTAGAGACGAAAAGCTTGATAGATATAAAATAGATTTTGATATCCCGAGATACGACGCAGAGATTCTAACACAAACAAAAGAAATGGCGACACTATTTGAAGAAACTACAGCAATTTGCGGTAAGCCAAAGAAGGTATCAAATTGGTTAATGGTGGAAACACTCAGACTCCTAAAGGAACATAGCATGGAAGTTGATGAAATCAGATTTTCACCGAAAAACTTAGCTGAGTTAATTGAACTTGTTGACGCAGGAACGATTAATAGTACCGTAGCTAAGGAAGTCTTTGAAGAAGTGTTTGCTAATGACATAAGTCCTAAAATGTACGTCGACGAAAAAGGACTGGCATCAGTAAATGATGAAGGTGAGCTAAGAAGAATAGTCGAGAAGGTAATAAGTGATAACCCTAAATCGGTCGCAGATTATAATGCCGGTAAAGAAAAGGCAATAGCATTTCTGGTAGGTCAGACAATGAAAATCATGAAAGGTAAAGCAAATCCTGCAATGGTTAATGAAATTTTAAAAGAACTCCTGTAATCAGGGAGTTCTTTTCTGAGTAGTCTATGCCACTTTTAAGTGTTCATTTATAAGTCTCTTCACATCATCTTCATTAATATCAAGAACGGTAGTAAGTTCACTAAAGAGGGCATTTTCAGCAAGCGCTAAATAATTTTTATCAGTATTATTTAATTTCTTGCCCTGCTCTTCACACTGTATTCTTTTTATATACAGTAGTTTAATTAGACTTACTATATCAGTCAAATCACAAGACCTTATAGTAGTTCTGTAATACTTTTCGCGATCCTTTTCGAATGTGACCTGACCCGGTTTAATACAAGGTATGTTATTAACCAATTCTTTACATTGACTCTCTGAATTGATTTTACGTAAAACGATTTTGGAACTGTCTACAGGTGCATAAATATGCGAGTTGTTCTGAGTCATAGGGGTAAGAGTATAATAAGTTTTGGACTTATCGGCGGTGTCCATTTCCAGAGCTCCGATATCACTAACTACGCAAAGACCGGTATTACCATAAACAACTAATTCATTAATATTAAACATAATTCACTTCCTAACATGAAATCGGTTAAATAACTCTACATTCATATTATAGCATTTTTGGAATGAAATTATAAGGGGGTCATGTCAAAACTGTGATTATTGCTATATTTCAGGCAATATGTTATGGTCAATTTCACATATATAGTGTCATTATGTAATCATCCATTACATAGCCATTTCCGATATCGGTAATTACTGAGTCAGTTTGCTCGAATCCGAAATGACGATAGGCGTTCAAAGTGTTTTCGTTGCCCTTATTACAAGTAAGCCATATGCAGGATAGTTTTTTGTCTTTGCATATGCCAATTAGATACTCAATTACAGTTCGGCTTATGCCGTTACCTCTCATATTTTCTTTAATATATAATTTGCTCAAAAATAGTTTACTTTCTTTAATCTGAAATCCAAAGTAACCAATAGCGTTATCACCATTTTTTATTATGTTATACATATACCTATCATTTTCAATCTGAGATGTTATGGCACTAAAGGATTGAAATTTTTCGAGCATATACTCTACTTGGTTGAGCCCTATAAGCGGGGTAAAGTATTCGTGCCATATCGTGTTTGCAAGTTTTGCTACAGTTTCGATGTCAATTTCGTCAGATACAGGTATTAATTCTAAATTATTCATTAAGTTTTACTCCTCTACTTACTATTATTGTCCTTTTACATTATAATAGAAAAGATTATCTATATCAAATAATTTAAAAACTTATAATTAGGAGATACAAATGGGTTATATAGAACTTAAGGATGTAAGGAAAATATATAAGGTTGGCGAGGTCGAAATACCGGCAGTTGACGGCATTGATTTTGAAATAGAAGAGGGGGAGTTTGCTGTTGTTGTTGGCCCTAGCGGTGCCGGTAAGACTACAGTGCTAAATATTCTTGGTGGAATGGATATCGCTACTTCCGGCGAGGTTATAGTAGACAATAAGGATGTAGCAAAGTATAGCCCGAAGGAGCTGATTACATATAGACGTGATGATGTAGGGTTTGTATTTCAATTTTATAATCTTATACCAAATCTGACTGCACTTGAGAATGTGGAACTTGCACTCCAGATATCAAAGCATCCCAAAGATGCAACGGAGACTCTTGAAAACGTAGGCCTCGGACATAGGGTTAATAATTTCCCGGCTCAGTTATCAGGTGGTGAACAACAGAGAGTTTCTATAGCCAGAGCACTTGCAAAGAATCCGAAGCTTCTATTATGTGATGAACCGACAGGAGCACTTGATTATCAAACTGGTAAAGCGATATTAAAGCTTTTACAAGATACTTGTAGAGACCAGAAGATGACAGTAGTATTAATAACACACAACTCTGCAATATCACCAATGGCAGACAGAATTATAAAAATAAAAAATGGTAAAGTATCTTCAATGAGACTAAATGACAATCCGGTTTCAGTGGAAGATATTGAATGGTAGGAGGATGTGTTGAAGAAACGAGCAATTAGAAAAGACTTCTTCATGGAGATTAGAAAAACTCCGGGTCGCTTCCTGTCAATTTTTTTCATAGTTGCACTTGGTGTTTCCTTCTTCTCAGGAATCAGAGCAACAGAACCCGATATGCGCTATACTGCCGATACATTTTATGATGATTCTAACTTGGCGGATATCAAGGCGTACAGCACATACGGAGTCACCAAAGACGAAGTTAAGGAATTTGAAAAACGAGATGATATAGACATCGCAGAGGGGGGATACAGCTATGATTTCCTCAGTACGAGGGATGATAATCAGGTAGTACTAAGAGTTGCATCTATGCAGGACAAGCTTAACAAATACGAGGTTGAAGAGGGACGCTTGCCACAAAAAAGCGGCGAATGTCTAGTCGATAGCAAACTCGGATTTAAAATTGGAGATGAAATTAACTTAACCCTAGGTGGAGATGACGATGTACTTGATACTCTAAAGACCGATACATTAACAGTGGTCGGTATCGGAAATTCCGCATTTTATGTAGGTTTTGAACGTGGAAATACTAATATAGGAACGGGTACTATCGATGGCTTTTGTGTTGTAACGGAGGATACGTTCGACCTAGAAGCATATACAGAGGTCTATATGACTGTAAAAGGTGCCACAGATGAGACTGTTTATACCGATGACTATGATGATTTAATAGATGATAAAGTAAGCGAGATGAAGAGCTTTACTACAGGCCTTGCCGATGATAGACTTGCCGATATTAAGGGAGAAGCAACAGAAGAACTGGAAGAAAACCGTAGTGAGTTTGAAGAAGAAAGAGATAAAAACCAAGCTGAGCTTGACGATGGTGCTAAGCAGATAGCAGAGGGGCAAGAAGAAATAAGTGACGGTGAAGAACAAATCACATCAGGATACTCTGAAATTCAGTCTCAGCAGAATACAATAAATTCGGGATGGGCTTCGTATTATGATGGGCTTAGTCAACTCGAAGATGGTAAGGCATCATACGAAGATGGTCTGGCGCAGTATAACGATGCGGTGTCAGAGGTCGACGCACAGGAATCACAACTTGCAGGCTTGCAGCAAAAGATTGACTATGAAAAGGAACAGCTTGCAGCCCTGCCCCAGACTCCCGAGAATGCAGATGCAATAGAAGAGCTGACGACTGCGATAGTAACCGATGAGGCTACTTATAATTATGCAGTAGCTGCTATAGAGGAAGCAAGAAGTACTCTTGCTCAGGAAAAAGAGAAAATAGATGCCGGGAAAGCAGAGCTTGATTCTAACGAAACGTTACTTGCGAATACGTATAATCAGCTGGTTTCAGGTCAGGGACAACTTGATGCGGCCAAAGCAGAGTTAAACTCAAAGCAGGGTGAATTATATGAGGCTAAGGCAGAGCTTGAGTCAAAACTTGCTGAACTGGAAGATGGCAGGAAGACTTTTAGTGAAGAAATAGCCAAAGCCGAGAAAGAAATCGCGGATGCTGAAGATGATATAGCAGATATCAAGATACCTAAGTGGTATGTGGATGATAGAAGTGTATTTCCGGATTATACCGGATATGGTGATAACGCAATAAGAATAGGAAAAATCGGACAGGTATTCCCTACTATATTCTTCCTGGTAGCGGCGCTGATAAGTCTTACATCTATGACAAGACTTGTTGAAGAACAAAGAACGGCTATAGGAACTCTAAAAGCACTTGGATATAACAACTATACAATTGCAATGAAGTATATAGGATATGCTCTTCTGGCAACACTTAGCGGAAGCGTTGTCGGTGTATTAATCGGTGAGAAAATGTATCCGTATATTATCATATATGCATATGGTATGATGTATCAGAATATGCATAATATAATTATACCTTATGATTTACCACTTGGCTTATATGCGACTGCACTAGCGGTGGTAAGTATACTGGCAGCAACCATTTTTGCTTGCTTTAACGAGCTAAGAGAACGGCCGGCAATATTAATGAGACCTCCTGCACCAAAGAAGGGCACAAGAGTATTTCTTGAAAGAGTCGGCTTTATTTGGAAACACCTCAGTTTTATATGGAAGTCTACAATAAGAAATCTTATGCGATATAAGAAGCGATTTTATATGACATTATTTGGTATAGGCGCTTGTATGGCTCTGCTTCTAACAGGATTTGGAATTAGGGACTCTATATATGATATAACAAATATTCAGTACAATGATTTGCAGACATATCAGGGAATGTCATTTTATAAGGATGATATATCAAGCGAAGAGCTTACGGATATAGAAGACTATGTAAATAGTAAGGATTCAAATATATCGAAGTATGCAAATGCCTATATGAAAAATGTTACAACTGCAAACGACCGTAAGAAATGGGATGCATATATATTTGTGCCGGAGTCAATACAATCTTTGGATGGATTGGTTAACTTCAGAAACCGTATCACACACAAAGAGTATCAGCTTTCAGACGATGGAGTGATCCTAACAGAGAAACTCGCTAAGGAACTGGATCTGGAAGTGGGTGACGAGATAGAACTTGAAGGGACGGATAAAAAGGCGCATATTGCTGATATTTGCGAAAACTATGTGGGTCATTATGTGTATATATCTCCGACGTATTATAAAGAATTATTCGGCGAAGACGTCAAGTATAATAATTTATTGTTTGAAACCAATAGTGATGAAAAATCGGTCATTACAAAGACCGGAGAAGGCATTATAAATAGGGACGGAGTATTAAGCGTTCAGTATACATCAGACATGGGCAGACAGATGGATGATATGATTAGTACTTTGAATCTGGTTATTATAGTACTTATAGTTGCAGCGGCACTACTTGCGTTTGTTGTTCTATATAACTTAAACACCGTCAATATATCTGAAAGATGCAGGGAACTTGCAACAATCAAGGTGCTTGGTTTCTATGATATGGAAGTCGCGAAATACGTATACAGAGAGAACATTGTTCTTACTGTAATAGGTGCGTTAATCGGATGTGTGATGGGATTTGCACTTCACCAGTATATAATACAGACGGTTGAGGTGGAAGCAGTAATGTTTGGACGTGTAATAAATTGGCCCAGCTACATATATAGTATACTGTTTACTATTTTGTTCTCGGTTATTGTAAATGTTGTCATGTTCTATAAGCTGCGTAAGATAGACATGGTAGAGTCACTTAAGAGTATCGAATAGCAAAAATACAAAATTGTTAGCACTCTTTTCAAAAGAGTGCTAATTTTTTATTGACTTTTATTGCCGCAGGTATTATTATACTTATAAATGTTATTGTCACTTGGACAATATAAAAATAAAGACTAGGAGTGGTTTTAAAATGGGCACAAAAAAAGGAAATCTATCGATAAGCAGTGAAAACATTTTCCCTATCATTAAGAAATGGGTATATTCAGACCATGATATCTTTGCAAGGGAAATTATATCTAATGGTACAGATGCCATTACTAAATTAAAAAAACTGGATATGATGGGAGAGTATAGTCTTGCGGACGATTACAAACCTGAGATAAGTATAGTTGTTAATACAGAAGCAAAGACACTTTCATTTACGGATAACGGAATCGGTATGACCGCTGATGAAGTTGAAGAATACATTACACAGATTGCATTTTCAGGTGCAACGCAGTTTTTGGAAAAATACAAAGATAAGACTACAGAAGATGAGATGATAGGTCATTTTGGTTTGGGATTCTACTCGGCTTTTATGGTTGCAGATGAGGTTAGTATAGATACTTTGTCTTACCAAAAAGGTGCTAAGGCTGTTCACTGGGTTAGTGACGGTGGTACTGAATATGAGATGAGTGACGGAAATAAAGAAGGCGTAGGAACAACTATTACACTTCACATAAATGATGACAGCCTGGAATTTGCTAACGAGTACAGAATTAAGGAAGTTATTGAAAAATACTGTTCATTTATGCCTGTCGAGATATTCCTAACAACAGAAGGCAAAGAACAGGAATATGAGACAATTGACGAAGCTGATTTAAAAGAAGATGACGTTATCGTTGAGCGAATCCACGATGAAGAGAAGAAGGAAGAAAAGGTTAAGATCAACAAAAGAGCTGTATCTCTAAGTGATATACATCCATTGTGGACGAAACATCCTAATGAAGTAAGTGATGATGATTACAAAGACTTCTACCGTAAGGTATTTATGGATTATAAAGAACCTATATTCTGGATTCACTTAAATATGGACTATCCATTTAATTTAAAAGGAATATTATACTTCCCTAAAGTAAACACGCAGTATGATTCACTAGAGGGTACAATTAAATTATATAACAATCAGGTGTTTATAGCAGATAATATTAAAGAGGTAATACCTGAGTATTTAATGATACTAAAAGGTGTAATTGATTGCCCTGATTTACCACTAAATGTTTCAAGAAGTGCATTGCAAAATGATGGATTTGTAAATAAAATAGCAGATTATATTTCTAAGAAGGTTGCAGATAAGCTTGCAGGTATGGCTAAGACAAAGCGTGAAGAATATGAAAATTACTGGGATGATATAAGCCCATTCATCAAATTCGGATGCTTAAAAGACGAGAAGTTTGCAGATAAAATGAAAGAAGCACTTCTGTTTAAAAATCTTGATGGTAAGTATTTGACCTTAAAGGATTGCATTGAAGAAAATGGTGGAACAGTAGTAGAGGAAAAGGAAAATCCTGAAACTAAGGAAAAAGAAGTTGAAGAGGATGAACTTAAAACTACTATTTATTACGTATCGGACGAACAACAACAGAGCCAATATATCAATATGTTTAAGGCACAGGGTCAAGATGCAGTGATTTTAAATCATAATATAGACTCACCGTTTATAAACGCATTAGAACAGAAGAATCCTACGGTAAGATTTAAGAGAATTGATACAGGTGTTGCCGGAGATGCTAAAGAAGAAATAAAAGAAGAAGAAAAAGAAGAATTTAAGAAGACTACAGATAGTTTGATTACAATATTTAGAAAAGCATTAGACAATGACAAGCTTGATATAGTTATAGAAAAGCTCAAAGATGATAATGTTGCATCAATGGTAACTTTATCCGAAGAGAATAGACGTATGCAGGAAATGATGAAATCGTATGGTATGGACAACATGGAAACGGGTGGACAAGAAACACTTATTTTAAATGCAAATCATCCACTTGTAAAGTTTGTAGTTGAACATAAGAGAAGCAAGAGTGTGCCTGTAATCTGTAAGCAACTATATGATTTGGCTATGCTTTCTCATAAGAGACTAAGCCCTGATGAAATGACAGATTTCGTAAATAGAAGTAATGAAATAATGATGTTGCTCACGAAATAAGGTAAAAAAGTCTGCCGGTATTCGGCAGACTTTTTATAAACATTAAACTTCTGATAAGACGGATATACCAAGCTTCTTAAAAAAAGTGGATGCATACTCATCAAAGGATTTTTCAATGGTTTTATCTAATGAGAATTCTTTAAGTGTTGTCCCGGTTACACATACAAGTGTTTCGTCATCAAAACGTAGATTATAGTATAACCCTTGTATTGAATCCGTTTCCAAGTTTAGATTACTTTCCTTAATAAAATTGGCAATCATATTATCGGTGAGTGAAAATACGAACCGGAAAGATAAAGGAGTACGTTTCCCTTTGATTATTGTAAGGCAGTAATCACGAATGCTTTTCCAAGTGGTATACATATTAGAAGGCGCCTCATCAAAATATGCAGGATGTAAATGACCATCAATATTAAATTTATTTGAAGTTATGATTTCGCCTTCGAGAAAATAAAATGAATCAAATGTATCTCTTAGTAAAATTTGATTCATACAGGATTTTGTATCAAGAATCAGAGTTTTCATAGTTACCTCTTTTTAATTTTTTTGTTAACTTAAACCGTTACATTATAGCACAAGATTTAATATTATGGAGTATAATATGATTCGATTAAACAAATTTTTGAGTGAGGCAGGCGTTTGCTCAAGACGCGAAGCTGACAAATTAATAGAGCAAGGGACTATAAAAGTAAATGGCAAAAGGGCAACACTTGGTATGCAAGTTGATGAGACAATGGAAGTGAAGGTGGGCAAGAAGGTTATTTCTGAAGGCGCTGAGAAAATAGTACTTGCATTTAATAAACCATCGGGCATAGTTTGTACAGAGAATAGACGCGATAGAAACAATATAATTAAGTATATCGGCTATCCAAAGAGAATCACATATGCAGGAAGGCTTGATAAAGAGTCAGAGGGACTTATGATAATGACTAATGACGGTGATTTGATTCAACACATGATGCGTGCTGTTAATGGACATGAAAAGGAATATAAGGTTACTGTTGATAAAGAGATTACCAAAGAGTTCCTTAGTAGTATGTCAAAAGGCGTACATATAGTTGATGAAGAAAAGAAAATAGATGCAGTAACCAGAACATCAAAAGTAACGCAAATAGGCAAGTATACGTTTAGTATAATACTTACACAAGGCTTAAACCGTCAAATAAGAAGAATGTGTGAAGCACTCGGGTATAATGTGAGAAAATTACTAAGAATAAGAATTATGAATATTAAGCTTGGAAATTTACCGATCGGTAAATACAGAGAGCTTACCAAAGAGGAGTTGGATGGTCTGTATGGAGATGAAAGAGAGAATGAAGGAGCTAGTCTCCCTTTTAAATAGAGCAGGAAAGACTTATTACGCAGAAGGTCAGGAGATAATGACTAACTACGAATATGATAAGTTGTATGATGAACTGAAAGAAATAGAGCAGAGACTGGGTGTTACACTTTCAAATAGTCCAACGATAAATGTAGGATATGAGACATTAAGCGAACTCCCAAAGGAACGACACGACTCGCCTATGCTTTCGCTTGATAAGACAAAGGAAGTGTCAGAATTAGTTTCGTTTGCAGGAGATCAAAGGGTGGTAATGTCTTGGAAGTTAGACGGACTTACAATTGTCCTTACATACAGAGACGGGAAACTCTTTAAAGCGGTAACTCGTGGCAATGGTGAAATAGGTGAAGTTGTCACTAATAACGCAAGAGTGTTTAAGAATGTTCCGCTTTCAATACCGTATAAGGGCGAACTCATTATACGTGGAGAAGCGATAATAACATATAGTGATTTTGAAAAAATAAATGAAGAAATAGATGATGTAGATGCAAAATATAAAAACCCGAGGAATCTGTGTAGTGGCTCTGTCAGACAATTGAATAACGAGATTACTGCAAAAAGAAATGTTAGGTTCTTTGCATTTTCACTTGTTAAAGCAGATAATATAGATTTTAAAAATTCAAGGAACTATCAATTTGAATGGCTTACCAATCAAGGATTTGATGTTGTGGAACATGTGGTGGTAGATGGAGATGAAATTTCTGAAGAAGTTGTTAAGTTTTCAGAAAGAATACAGAAAAACGATTTTCCATCAGATGGTCTTGTGCTACTATATGATGATATAGAGTATGGGCAGTCACTCGGCAGAACGTCAAAATTTCCAAGAGATGCATATGCATTTAAATGGGCAGATGAAATAAAAGAAACTACACTTAAGGAAATAGAATGGAGTCCGTCAAGAACAGGCCTGATAAACCCGGTAGCAATATTTGATAGCGTTGAACTTGAAGGAACTACAGTGAGTCGTGCAAGTGTACATAATATCAGTGTCATGGAAGAATTAGAGCTAGGCATTGGCGATAAAATATGTGTATACAAAGCGAATATGATAATCCCGCAAATTGCCGAAAATCTTACAAAAAGTGGCGTGCGAGACATACCGTATGAATGTCCGATTTGTAGTGGCAAGACGGCGATTAGGCAAATTAGCAATGCTAAAGCACTTTATTGTACGAATGAGAATTGCCAAGCTAAGCATGTTGGTGCATTTGCACAATTTGTTAGTCGTGATGCACTCAATATAGAAGGTTTGTCAGAAGCTACTCTTACTAAATTTATCTTAAGTGGCTATATAAAGGAATATTCGGATCTGTTTCATTTAGATAAATATAAAGAAGAAATTGAAACAATGGATGGATTTGGGAAAAAGTCATACGAAAACCTGGTTAATAATGCTGAGAAAGCCAAAAAAACTACGTTGCCTAAGGTGATATATTCCATTGGGATAGCCAATATAGGTCTGGCAAATGCTAAAATAATATGTAAAGCATTTGACTATGATGTGGAGAGAATTGTCACTGCCTCTGTAGAGGATCTTGTAGCAATCAATACTATAGGTGAGGTTATTGCAAAGGCGTTTGTTACATACTTTAGTGATGATACCAAACTTTCAATGTTTAGAAATTTATTAAATGAGCTAATAATTGAAAAACCTGAAGAGTCTGCAAATAATCAAATTTTTGAAAATGTGAATTTTGTTATTACCGGTGATGTGAGTCACTTTAATAATAGAAAAGAAGTTAAGGAACTAATAGAGAGTTACGGAGGAAAGGTAACCGGTTCTGTAACTTCCAAGACGAACTATTTAATCAATAATAATCCGGGTTCGGCTTCTTCGAAAAATAAGAAAGCAAAAGAACTTTCGGTCCCGATAATAGGTGAAGAAGAATTTCTGGAACTTATTCGGAGTAAGGAGGAGTAAAACGTTATGTCAGATAACAATGATACAAAAGATGAAGTGGTTAAGGGTACTGTGGAAGAAACCAAGCCTGAAGACTCTACCAATAAAAAAGATGACAGTAAAGATAAAAAAGATGATGATGGATATGAAAAGATATGCTCAGTATGCCATAGACCGGAGCATATTGCGGGTAAGATGATAGATTTACCTAATAATATGTGTGTGTGTAATGATTGTATGCAGAGAAGTTTTGATGCTATGACAAGCGGCCAATATGACTTGAATAAATTGTTAAACAATTCTAATATGCAGTTCTTTAACATGGCAGATGTGGAAAACGCTACTCCTAAAAGTCAAAAAATCAAAAAGAAAAAGGAAGATGAGGAAGTAGTTCCATTAATTGATATTAACAATTTGCCGGCGCCACATAAAATCAAAGCAAGTCTTGATGATTTTGTTATTGGACAAGAACACGCTAAGAAGGCAATGTCGGTTGCAGTTTATAACCATTATAAGAGGGTTGCAACGGATACCATGGATGAAATAGAGATAGAAAAGTCAAACATGCTTATGATAGGACCGACAGGTTCCGGTAAAACATATTTAGTTAAGACACTTGCAAAATTATTGGATGTGCCTCTTGCAATAACAGATGCTACTTCATTAACAGAAGCAGGTTATATTGGTGATGATATAGAAAGTGTTGTTTCGAAACTTTTAGCGGCAGCAGGCAATGATGTTGATAAAGCGGAGCAAGGAATAATATTTATAGATGAGATAGATAAAATAGCTAAAAAGAAAAACTCCAGTCAGCGTGATGTAAGTGGTGAATCTGTACAGCAGGGTATGTTGAAACTACTTGAAGGTAGTGATGTCGAAGTGCCTGTTGGAGCAAATTCGAAGAATGCAATGGTTCCACTTACTACAGTAAGCACTAAGAACATACTATTTATATGTGGTGGTGCATTCCCGGATCTTGATACTATTATTAAAGAAAGACTTATGAAACAGTCTGCGATAGGATTTGGAGCGGACTTAAAGGATAAGTTTAAAAACGAAAAGGATATTTTAGGGAAAGTTACACTTGAGGATTTACGTACATTTGGAATGATTCCTGAGTTCCTTGGAAGGTTGCCTGTAATAGTTACACTTCAGGGTCTCAATGAGGATATGTTGGTGTCTATACTTAAGGAACCTAAGAATGCTATACTAAAACAATATAAAAAATTGTTGGCCCTAGACGAGGTTCAGCTTGAGTTTAACGATGAAGCATTACATGCAATTGCAAGAAAAGCAGAAGAGCGTGATACCGGTGCAAGGGCACTTAGAGCGATAATTGAAGAATTCATGCTTGACATTATGTATGAAGTGCCTAAAGATAAGAACATAGGAAAAGTTACAATAACCAAAGAATATATTGAAGGTACAGGTGGACCGTTAATACAATTAAGAACACAAAATGTAATCGGGTAGCCTAAAGGAGGAAAAGAAATGTCAGATTTTATTGATAACTTAGGTAAAAGAGTATCAGAAGTAGTAGAAGATATTGGGAAGAAGGCCGATGAAACGATTGAGATACAGAAGAAGCGAAGTGATATAAGGTCATTGGAACGTGCAAATGAAAGAGACTATTCTCACATTGGTCGTATGTTTTTTGAAAAATTTAAAAATGCCGAGGTAGTAGACCTTGATTATATTACCTTATGTGAAGCTATTGAAAAGAGAGATAAGGAAATTTCAGATGTCGAAGATGTGATAGAAAGTATAAGAGGAGAAGCCTAAAGGCTTCTCCTCTTCACATTCTAATCTAAGAAATCTAATCTAAGAAATCTAATCTAAAAAATCTTTCACTTGTTTATATATGATATTCATAAGTCGCGTCCTTGATTCGACACTTGCCCAGGCAATGTGAGGTGTTATTATCAACTTCTTACTGTCCTTAATCTCTAGTAAAGGTGAGTCAGCACTCATTGGCTCTTCACTTAGAACATCAAGACCGGCAGCGGCGATTTGCCCTGACTTAAGAGCATCTCGAAGATCCGATTCTACTATGATAGGGCCACGACCTAAGTTAAGTAAGATAGATGTTCGCTTCATTTTTGTAAGTGCATTTGTATCTATTAAGTTTTCTGTATGCTCATCAAGCGGAGCATGTATAGATATAATGTCCGATTCTGATAAAAGTGTATCCATGCTAACTTGAGTATAGTCCTGTTGAGGTTTGCTGCCGGAGGGTGAAGCATATATAACCTGCATTCCAAATGCCTCAGCGATATGTGCCACTTTCCTACCAATATTACCTAGTCCTATGATTCCATAGGTCTTACCTGTAAGTTCCGGATATGCTTCCTCAAAATGAGTGAAGACAGTGTCGTTTACATAAGAGCCACTTTTAACGTAATCATCATAATAACGAAGTTTTTCTATCAAATAAAATAAGAGCGCAAAGGTATGCTGTGCAACTGAGTCGGTAGAATATCCTGCCACATTCTTCCATGTAATACCACGCTTTTCCAAATAGTCTTTATCAAGATTATTAGTTCCCGTAGCTGTAACGCAAACTAATTTTAAATTTTTGGCTTTCCCGGTAGTTTCTGCATTAATATTCACCTTGTTTATAATAAGAACATCAGCATTCAAACTTCGTTCACGTGCCTGTTCATCTGTTGAAAACGGATACTTGGTTACACTTCCTAAGGAGTCAAATTTACTTAAATCAATGTCATCTCCGATTGTTTTAGAATCTAAAAATACAATGTTCATAAGGCACCTCCCAATACTTTGTTTTACTGAAAGTATAGCACAGATAATGTTTATTATCTATATCTTAACAATTGCGTAAATATGTCTTAAAATAACAGTGTTATGTTAAAGGGGGTGAATTATTATCCGTCCACTTAAAGAAGAAGTGCGATTAAAAATTCTCGAAGTCGGAAGAAAAGAGTTTTTACGTTGTGGTTTTCAAAAAGCATCCATCCGCGATATTGCAAAGCAAGCGGGAGTAACAACCGGTTCGATTTATTGCTATTTTTCAAATAAACAGGCGATTTTTGAAACGCTGGTGAAAGAATCTGCAGATCATATCATCAAAGCAGCACGTGAAAAAGTAATAGAAATGGATACAATGATGCGTCAAGATTCCAGCAGATACTTGACATGGGTTCAGGATGAGCCTGAGGGTTTTCTGGATTACATTTATGAACATTATGACGCTTTTCATTTATTATTTAGTTGCTCTGAGGGTACGATATATGAGAATCTTTTTGATGAAATTATTGATATTGAAACCGAGTCTACTATAATATATGCTAATCATTTGCGTAATGCAGGTATTATAAATCGTGAAATTGATGAGGAGCTTGTACATATTGTGGCAAGTGCATATTATACAGGTTTTATTGAACCCATCATTCATGGTATGTCCAAAGAGAAGGCTGTAAAATACATTAAAACTCTCGCAGAATTTTACTCAGCAGGTTGGAAAAAAATATTTGGGCTATAAGCCCATTATTTTATAGATATAAGTTAGTTAAGACTAACACTAAGGAGGATAAAAATGGATAAACTGAAGGAATTGAAAGAAGGTCAGTGCGCTACTATTGCAGGTGTGAAGGGGGATACAAGATTTTTAAGTAGAATCACCTCAATTGGTTTGACACTAGGATGTCAAGTTGAAGTATTGCGTAATGAAAGGAAGTTGCCAATTCTGATTTATAGTCGAGATAGCATGATTGCACTAAATCGTAATGAGTGTGACATGATCTTTGTGGAGGTGAGTAAATGAGTACAGCAAATGTGGCAGCAATAAAAGAACCGGTGATTGCTCTTTTGGGTCAGCCAAATTCGGGTAAATCAACTCTATTTAACGGACTAACAGGATCTAGGCAGCATGTTGGAAATTGGCCGGGAAAGACGGTTGAAAAGAAAGAGGGGTACTATACTCAAAATGGGAAAAAGTATATAGTTACTGATCTTCCGGGAAGTTATAGCCTCTCGGCAAACTCTGAGGAGGAGATTATTACTCGTGACTACATAGCAGGTGGAAAATCGGATGTAGTTTGTATTCTTGCAGATTCATCACAACTCGAACGAAGTCTATTTATGTTGGCTGACTATGCGGGAATTGATTGTCCTATCATTTTGTTACTCAATCTTATGGATGTGGCAAATGAACAAGGAAAGGAAATCGACGCAAAAAAAATTGAGGAAAGACTGGGTGTTCCGGTTGTTCCCTTTGTTGCCGCACAACACAAAAATTATGATGTCTTTCATGAAGCAATTAATAAAGCGTTGGATAAACGGGAAACACTTAATACCGATGAGATAAGCAAATATTATCAAGATGTTGAAAATGGAATTTTCCCCAGAATTCGCAGTCTAATGCCATCTGACGGTATAGAGGGATATTCTGCTATGTGGCTTGCAGTAAAAGTGATGGAATCCGATAAAGCCGTAATGGAAAAAGTAAAAGGTGCATTATCTGCGGATAAGCAAAATGAGCTGGAAGCAATTATAGCAGAGATTGAGAATGGAACGTTAGTTACCGGCGGTTGTAAATTTCAATGGGTGGACAAGGTACTTCAAGGTGCAGTAAAAGGGAAAAAACAAAGCAAGGTTCTGACAACTTTTGATAAAAAAGCAACAAGTCAGCGATGGGGTAAATTAATTGCTGTGTGTATCATACTAGCAGGACTTGTAGGTTCATTTCTTCCGGCTACGCCAATTATGATGATAGGTATGGGACTTGCAAGTCTCGGTGGTCCCATTACAACAGGGCTGTCAGCTATAGGTGTGCCTAATATAATCACGGGATTAATTGCCGATGTTGCGCTTAACACAATCGGATTTGCGATATCCATGATTGGTTTTGTATTTGGTGTTAATCTGGTATTTGGACTCATTGAAGAAGTGGGATATATGGCACGAGTTTCATATGTGTTTGATGGGACAATGTCCAAACTTGGTCTACAAGGTAAGGCAGTAATGCCTTTTCTAGTTAGTTTTGGATGTACTATCGGAGGTGCTGCAGGTGCGCGAGTTATTGACAGTTGGGGACAAAAAGTTCTTACTATTGCTTTGGCATGGGTAGTTCCATGCGCTGCAACATGGTCAATTGTGCCTTACCTGGCAAGTCTTTACTTTGGATGGGGAGCACCGATTGTTGTTATTGCCATTTTTCTAGTTGCTGCGCTGCATATGTTTATTACTGCTAAGATATTTGCTCCAAAACTTATAAAAGAAGGAGATCGAACAGGGCTTATTATGGAATTGCCACCATATCATAAACCGAAATGGGGAGTGCTTCTACGTTCTGTGACAGTTCGTACAAAGGATATCTTATGGTGCGCGATTAAAGTTATATTTGTTGTATCACTTATCTTCTGGCTTCTTACATATACATCCACGGGAAATCCGGATACGACATTGCTATATCGATTAGGCCGTTTTATTGAGCCTGTAACGAGTTTCTTTGGATTAACATGGCAGACATTTATTGCCTTTGTCTCGTCGGCAGTTAGCAAGGAAGCAGCGCTTGGCGTACTATCAACATTATATGTTGGAGGCGGTGGCTTGTTCGAATCTACGCTAGGAGGAGCGGGAACAGCGTCAAATTTAGCGGAAGTTCTTAAGGCATCTATTACACAAGCACAAGCACTAGCCTTTATTTTTTCAATAACTTTCAATGTTCCATGCTTAATGGCAGTTGGTGCTACATATGAAGAAAGCCGTTCCTTGAAATGGACACTACGCATTATACTTTACTATACGGGTATGTCACTATTGCTGGCATTTTGTGCATATCATATCGGTAATTTGATTTTTTAGGAGGATGCAAGATGCTTGTGAAACTATTGAGATTACTGGAGGAAGGACGAGCATATTCTCAAATAGAACTTGGGGAATGCTTAAGTATGAGTAAAGAGGCTATATCCGCTCAAATTGAATACCTGGAGCATTTAGGGATGCTCCGTCGCATTAAAAATCTGAGCGGTTGTGGATCCGGATGTAAAAGTTGTGGTTCTGATTGTAAAAGTGATTGTCAATCAACTAACATGGAGCCGACAACTATGTGGGAGTTGGTACCGCTAAAAAATGAAACAGAATAGTAAGTAATTTATCGAATAGGAACATATATAATTGTGAAAAATTGTACTTATAGTTGACAAGAAGTAAAAAATCGAGTATTATCGCATGTAAGATAAGTAAAGGCGATGACGAGAAAAAGTAACAATTTTTGTCCCCAACAGAAAGTAGCCGGTTGATGAGAGGCACTAGGGTAGATAGACGTTGTGAATACATCTCTAAGCTGCGCACCGAAGTAATAGTAGGCTGCGACGTGAGACAGACGTTAAAATGTCCGAGCAGTGAAAGTATGAAAATACCAGCTGCTTATTGAGGCTAATTCTCGCAAGGGATTAGTGAAATAAGGTGGTAACACGGATTATAACCCCGTCCTTATACGTAGCGTATAGGGATGGGGTTCTTTTATATAAAACCAATCCCTAAGTTAACCAACAAAACTATGAGGTGAAGAAGATGCAAATTTATGAAGAATTACAAGCAAGAGGTTTAATTGCACAGGTTACGGATGAACCTGAAATTAGAGACTTAGTAAACAATGGTAAGGCAAAATTTTATATTGGCTTTGATCCAACAGCTGATAGTCTCCATGTGGGACATTTTATGGCACTTTGCTTAATGAAGAGACTACAAGAAGCAGGAAATAAACCAATAGCACTTGTAGGTGGTGGTACAGGTATGATAGGTGATCCATCAGGTAGAAGTGATATGAGAAATATGATGACACCTGAAATCATACAACATAACTGCGATTGTTTCAAAAAGCAGATGAGTAAATTTATTGATTTTGGCGAAGGCAAAGCAATTATGGTAAATAATGCAGATTGGTTGCTAAATCAAAATTATATTGAATTTCTTAGGGACATTGGCCCACACTTTAGTGTAAACCGTATGCTTACAGCAGAGTGCTATAAGCAAAGAATGGAGCAAGGACTTAGCTTTTTTGAATTTAACTATATGATTATGCAGGCCTTTGATTTCTACAAATTATTCCAAGACTATGGTTGTAACATGCAGTTCGGTGGCGACGATCAGTGGAGTAACATGCTTGCCGGTACTGAATTAATCAGACGTAAGCTCAGAAAAGATGCATACGCTATGACAATAACACTTCTTCTTAATTCAGAAGGAAATAAAATGGGTAAGACACAGAGTGGTGCAGTATGGCTTGATCCTGACAAAACTACTCCTTACGAGTTCTACCAGTACTGGAGAAATGTAGGTGATTCAGATGTACTTAAATGCCTTCGGATGCTGACATTCCTTCCTGTAGAGCAGATAGATGACATGGATAAGTGGGAAGGAAGCCAACTAAATCAGGCAAAGGAGATTCTGGCAAGAGAGCTTACAGGACTGGTTCATGGTGAAGATGAAGCTAAAAAGGCTGAAGCGAGCGCGAAATCAATTTTCACAAGTGGAGCAGCTGAGAACATGCCAAGCAAGGCAATTACGGATGATGATCTGGAAGATGGAAGCATAGATATACTTTCATTATTAGTAAAGAGTGAACTCGTTCCATCTAAGTCGGAAGCTAGACGAGCAGTACAACAAGGCGGTGTTTCGGTAGACGGTGAAAAAATATCGGATATCGGTACTAAATATGATAAGGACTCATTATCAGGTGATGGCATAATAGTAAAGAAGGGCAAGAAAAACTTTATTAAAATTACTTTTGAGAGTTAGAGTATATTATGTCAAAACCGGGGCAGCGTTACGCGGAATGAACTATGAAGATATTATTCAAGAATGTATTTATGCCGCAAGCTCACACAAGGAGGATGGTCAGGATGTTGATTGAAAAAATTGTTATGTCCCTGTTCTTTGCGCCATTTGCGTGGATACTATATGCAATTATGCGATCCCATGCAAAAGAGATAGGTGGAGTGCTATTGGGTGTTTCTGTGACACCTGAACTTCTGCTGGAAGAAAGAATTCATACAATTATCACTCAGTACAAAAGGCGGCTCCTTATCTTTGCCGCTCTTACCTTCAGTTCTTTTACAGTGGTTCTCATGATGCAAAACGAACTAAGCCTGGTTGCTTGCGGTATCGTATGGATGATGGTAACAGCAATTGTAATGCAAATCCCTTACATTGCATCCCATAATATGGTCGTAAGGATAAAGGCATCTACTATTGAGGAGTTGCATATGAAATTTGGACTATTCTATTATAATAAGCGAGATAAAAAAACTTTAATACCATCTCGAATTGGAGTGGGCGTAGGCGTAAATTTTGCAAAACCCGCCGGGAAAATAATAGCAATATTTGCGGTGCTGATATTCGCAGGATCCATTGCATTGTTGGCGTATGCGCTTATGATATGAATCCCAGCGGGATTTAATGCAGGACGTTGAGGTATGCTCCCTGCCCTGCATTAAATGTTTTTTTGTGATTAAAATAAGTATGGCTGTATATAGTCAATCGCATTCGTAATTGAATGCCCACATCCCGCAATCAACATTGTTTTAACGGCAGGTATTAGGCTTATTAATCGCTGTGCAGATTCCCTAGCGTTGATAATGACATCGTCTTCTCCGTCAATAAAGACAACTGGCATATTGAGCTTTAGCAATTGTTCATCAGAATAGAGTGGCAACTCTTGTATGGGATTGTAGCTTTGAGAAATGAGATTCATGAACTCTAAAATTTCCTTTGGGATCCCAGATTCACCAATAATATCTTCGGAAATAAGAACCGTACCATCATCCTGCCGTGTTTCCTGAACATTTTGTAGGAACTGATTATAAACCGGAGCAATTCCGGCTGACGCAATCAATATCAGCTTTGAAACACACTCTGGGTATGTAGTGGCAAATTTGAGAGCCATCCATCCGCCAAGTGAATTCCCAATCACGATGGCTTTTGACGCACCAAGCGCAATTTGAACCTCTTTTAGCCAAGTGGCAAAGGCATCGGTTTCAAGATCAGGGCGATATTCTTCGCTGTTTCCAGCCTCTCCTATGATGTCAATTGCATATACTCGGAAATTTGATGACAACGCCATTATTTCTGGAAACCAAAACGCACTATTGCTGTTTGACCCATGTAAAAGAATAACGGGAGGATTTGATGCTTCCCCAGAAATTAGCACAAATGTTCTGCCGTATGTTGTTTCAAGATATTTCTGCTCAAAGGGAAACGTGCCTAGTATACCATTATAATAGGCGCGCAGTTTATCCCTGCGCTCAGGGGATTTAAAAACACTATTTTTCATATTATTACTAGCTCCTTATACTTTAATTTGGTAGTTTTTCAGGTTTTTGTTCTGTAAGCGCACCTATCATCTCTACAACACCAGTCATAAAGCGAATATCACCCCATAGCATAACTCGAACAATCTTTTCACGTTCAATATATTGCGACTGCATTGATGTGCTGGAATATTCCACAGGCTTGACAGTATGCGCAGATGTCAGTAAGTTCATAATTCGCCGTGCGTCTTCACTGCCATAAACTGAGATATCGACAACGCAAGATACCGTAACTGAACGCTCACCTTTAGGTTGCTCACTAGATGACTTATTGCTCTCAATATATACGCTTAAGTCATGTCCATTGATGCGCCAACTTTTCCCAAGCTTTGCTGCCGGAAGCTTGCCCTCTCTAATGTATCGTTGGATTGTCTTGGGATGGATGTTGAGAAGTTCAGACACTTGCTCAACGGTATAATAATCTTTTTCCATAATTTAAAAACTCCTTATTATTTCTATTTAGGTTATTATAAGTAACAATAAGGAATTTGTCAATACTTATTTAAATTGCAGTCAGAATGGAGGCGAACCACCTCGGCAGACAATTTTGGTCTCAAGATCGACGTCGAGGGCGAATGCGACAAACGCACACAAAACTGGCAAAAACAGCAGTTGGATATAACCCGAAATTGCTAATGTACAAAACGCCAACCACTGGAAAACCGCATGGTTACAGCATTTTGGGGCAAAATAAAAAGACCGCCAGTGGCGTTCTTTTTCTGTGGTTTTTAGTAGGATTTGTGCTTATTTTGCTGATTAGTGTTCAGCATATTACAATCGCTACAAATGCCATCGTGGAGGGAAAAAGCACCGCCACATTTTGAACATAACCATTTTAGACGGTCTTGCTCCAGAAAAGCATCAACACCTTTTTCTTGTGCTGCTTTGCTATTTTCTACAAGGCTTGTTTCATATCTTTTCTGGTAGCTTTTTTCAAAATTTTTAATTAGTATGCAGGGGAAATCGGTACATTCAAAGCAATGCGTATATCCTTTTTCCTGCGCGCAACTTTTGATTTTGCACTTGCGACATTGCTCCGGTTTACCTAAATCACCTTTCAAGCAACTCTCGCATGGTTTTCCACTCTTACGGGTACCAACGTGCTTATAGCAAACCATACAATTCATGCCGCATGGAGCAAACATTTCAGCTTCTATCTTTTCTGGCATTTTCATTGTGTCTGCTCCTCTCATTTACATTATATCTCTCTTTTCAACTGATCATTAAAAACCATTATACCGCATTCCAACAAACAAATCTACCCATCCAGCGTCCACTTAATCTCACAAACATGCCCTACCAAGCCGGTGGCAACCGTTCCGGCCTGCAGCATGATATACGTAAAATACACCGAGCCGGAGCAGTTAGGAATCACCAGCTGGACGGTGATGGAGCGGAGTCTGCCGAAACCCTTCGGCGATGCGTACCTTGCTTTTCATTGGTTAACACAATCAAACTTCAATTTTGGATAAAATATGTTTTATTCCATGTAAAAGTATATCACTCACAATTTTTGCTAGATTATCAAGAGGCATTTTACGATCGGAATTGAACCAGCTTTGATAAACAGAAACTATACCGGAAATTGTATAGTCAGTTATAATTTGTATGATTTCCATATCGCTTGTGTTCTTAACTGCGAAAAATGCAATGGTCTTTTCTTTTAAAACTAGCACTATTTTTGAAGTTAAGTTCGTATAGCTGTTCTCCATAAACAATAATCCATAAAAATCCACATCATCGTTAATGATTTTGGAAATTTTTTTGAAGATGACTGAAGGATTTTGTATATCACGGTTAAAATCAAAATCTATTAAGTCAGCTTCAAAAGCTGTAATAATTTCGTTTTCAATTTCATCAACCACTTGATATACCCCGCTGTAATAGTTATAGAAAGTCTTACGGGTGATATCAGCAGAATCAGCAATATCGGTGATTGTTATATCATTGATATTTTTTTTCGTGAGTAAATCGACAAATGATTTGCGGATTGCCTTTTTTGTTTTAGCTATTCTGCGGTCTGTTTTTTTTGCGTCCATTTCTATCTCCTCGGTATACGATATATTACTTACTTGTATGTTATTATCCAAATCCACTGCGATGTGTTTATTACGTTACAAATGCGTTATTTCTGTCCATCGAATAATTACCCACCTGTATTATAATATACACATGGATATTAAGTCAAGTGTGTATAAAATTGATTTTTGTATAGCAAAGATCAATCGCGCTGGCTTGATTGTTCAAATTAATTTTTGAAAGGAGAACCAATATGAACAACGCAAATAACAAATTAATGCTAGAAAATCTGAAAACACCTGTCAAGGGTTTGATACCAGCTCTTTTTCCAGAGGATCTTCTATATAAGCCTGATTTCGACGCAAATTCATGGTGGGCAGGCGGACTCTTTGAAACTAATGGTGAGCAATTGACTTATGTTTTCCATTTGATGACAGTAAAAGTACCTAACATGGGGATTGTCTTTTCGTATAGATTAACTTTCTCCAACGTAACAACTGGATGGTATTACGATTCGGGCGAAGTGGCCTGCCCGCTTTCTGAAATCAAGTTATCGGAAGCCGAATTCAATATCGAAGTGCCTAACGGCTATATTCGTGGCAATTTTGACCATATGGAAATCAAAATGCGTGGTGAAAAGGCATCTGTCGACGTGGTCATGAAAGCAATGGGTTATCCTCTCTACAATGGTGGCGATGGCACGTTTGGGTGGCAGGGTTCGTTATGTCACCAGTTATCAATCCCTAACATGGCAACAACTGGCAGTTTGGTCTTGGAAGGAAAAACGTATCAAATCTCCGGAAAATCGTGGTTTGACCGCCAATGGCAAATGAACAATCCTAGCAGTTTGATGAGTCTGAAATGGGTTTGGATGTGCTTTGAGTTAAGCAACAAAGACATAATCAGCGTCTGGACAAATGCTAGCGGTGACGTAGAAAACTCTTGGGCTACAATCATGCATCCGGACGGAACGCAGACTGTAACCTATGCAAATCCTTTGTCAAAGGGTATTAAAGAATACTGGCGTAGTGAGGCATCCGGCAATTGCTATCCGGTGCGTTGGAACGTGGAGCTTCCTGATTTGGATTCTCAGTTTGATGTCGTAACGTATCCGATAAATCAGGAAATGTATTCTAAAATGCAAATTCCGGGAAGCTGTTATGAGGGCATTAGTACCGTTAAAGGAACCTATAAGGGGCAACCAGTATCCGGACATACCTTTGTTGAAATTATTGGCAAATGGGAAGAAGCGTGCTTGGAAAATAATGCTATTGAGAAAAAATTATAACTGTAATAGAAAAAGCATGAAGTACGGACGATAGCCCGCGGGTGCACAATTACACGATGTTGCACCCCAAACACGCAAAAAAGCCGCCTCGAAAGGCGGCAAAATAGCAGGTCAAAAGACCTCTGAACGCT
>JBKEBP010000216.1:0-2374 GCA_047973235.1 Suipraeoptans sp.
CAATGGAAGATTGGGCAAAACATCTTGATGGAATTTTGACATCGACAGGTGAAAATCTTTTGATTGGCAATGGAAGCATCAGCCACCATCAGGCAATGGATAAAGCACAGACAGAATATAAGAAATATAAAGCCAAAATACTTAGCAGCGTGGAACAGGACTACTTGAAAAGTATAAAGCAGTTGGAGCTAAAGGAAAAACAATAGAGACACAGGATTAATTTTAATATGCAGTTGGATAAATGTTGAGGGTTACACAATTGGCTTTTAAGAACGTTATGGAGAAAATATATGAATTTATTACATAGAATAAAAATAGAAAATATTAAAGGAAAAGATGTCTTTGAGGTAACGTTTGTAGACCTTACTGCGAATCAGCCGAATATCGTTGTCGCACCAAACGGATATGGCAAGAACACAATTGCTACAGCATTTGAGGCTGCTGCTAATGGGAAAATGAAAATTAGTGAAAAAGATTTATACCAGCGCAATCCTGTTTAACAAGAAAAAAGTTCACCATATTTCTTCATCTCATTGACCGATTTCCAAGTGGAGAACAGAAAACAGTATGAAAATGCCGTAAATTGCCCTTGACCTATTTACTTAAATACGAGCATTTTCTAAGGATTTTGCCTTTGACTTGTTTATGCAGAAACAGCAGTATTCTTGGACTTATTACCACAAGAAATAAGCACTTAGTTTCTAATAATGTTATTAAAAGTACCCGCTCAAGCCACGTTGAGTGTGTAGCGTTGATAGAACGGAAAAAGCCTTAAACCATAGGGCTTAGGTCTTTTTGCTGAAATTAATATATGTGATTTATGTTCGCCTGGACGTTAGTTTAGGCGGATTTTTTGTATAAGAAAACCCCACGATAGTCGTGGGGTTCAAAAGAGCTTAAGCGGTGAGTCAGAAGAAAAAACTCCTAATGTGTTAATATGAAAGCGTGACCTGCCAGTTACGCAAAATAACACATTAGGAGGACAAAAACATGAAAGATAACGATGATACTAAAGGTAGTTTAGCACACACAAAATGGAATTGTAAATATCATATAGTATTTGCGCCAAAATATCGAAGAAAAGTATTTTATGGAGAAAAACGAGATGCAGTAAGAGAGATACTGAGACAATTGTGCCAATGGAAGGGTGTAGAGATAATAGAAGGTGGACCATATACATATGTTGGTAAGGATACCGCCAAAGATGAGTGTAGCAGGATTTATGGAATATTTTATAGATAATTATTGGAGCGAGTTATATAATGAAGATAATATCGGAAAAGTCGGGGGTGAAAAAGTGGGCAAGTAATCGGATGATGAAATAAGGAGTTGCAAGAAAATCACATTACAAATCGCAGCGGGCTATTTGGGGATTTCTCCCTTGGCGGTAGGCCTTGGCATGAGAAATGATTTGTTGCCGATAGGTTTTGCGATTAAACATGAAGATCGATATTCTGAAAGCTGGGGCTATCACATTATCGACGAACGGCTGATAGCATATAAGCATGGGAAGATAACGAACATTCAGGTGCAAAACATTGAGAAAAACCTGGAAACGATTATTTCTAAGTTTGAGGAGATGAAAAAAGACCTGCTTTTTATATTAAGCGAAAGCGCGGAGTAGGCGATATACGACTTTTTGAATACGCGTTTTCGCTTTCATGGGATAATGACTACGTTCATGGCGATTTGCAGCAGTACCTACACTCCATTTTGGACAAAAGGGGGAAGGATATTGATTGAGGAGCAAGCTTCTAAAATAACCAGAAAGCAGCTTTATAATGAAATTTGGGAAATATCTGTAACTGGCGTCGCGAAAAAGTATAACGCTAACTATAATGATCTGTTGAAATTGTGTAAAGAAGCAGATGTACCGGTTCCCCCCTCGGGATACTGGGTGAAATTACAGTATGGCAAGTCAGTTGAACAGCTGCCGCTACCGGAATCCACTATCGCTGAAGTAACGCTTCCTGGCAACGACAAACCGAAACGCATACGCAAGGCTGTTGCAGAAAAAAGTGTTGAAAAAGCTTTGGATGATGAGGACGTTCCGGAAAAAATACCGGAAGATGACAGTGGCAACAACTCTGGCGATGAAACTGGGGAGCCTTTAGAAGATGACGATGCTGAAGACGAATATATTCCTTATTGGGGCGGCAAGCACAATACCTATAACCGAGAAAAATTGTACAAAGAGGTTTGGGCAAACCCGGTTGTTAAAGTTGCTGCGCAATATGGAGTATCGTGGAGAAAAATCATAGGGACGGTTCTTTTGTGCATTTATGCTTATAATGATAAAAGTCCATATAGTAGTTTTGTTGACAAAGGGGAATGGGAGTGGTAGCGTTAAATATGATATTGTTTTGTGACACAT